>JAYZAS010000004.1:300000-516374 GCA_036339585.1 Pseudomonadota bacterium | reverse complement strand
GTTGAAGGAAGAGGGGGATTGGAGCATCCTGCAGAAATATGCAGGCTTTATATTTGACGATGATGCGCCGAAAGAGGCCAATCGTGTTAAATATGACAACATACTGTATTTGGAGCGACCCGGCTGCAACCTGTGTATGGGCAATCAAGAAAAAGCAGAGAAAGGTGACACAGTTATGGCAACATCGACGCGCCTATTCGAAGGCAGAGTAGTCGAAGATGCCGATGACAAAAAAGGCGAGTCTCTTTTGGCATCAACACCTGTGGTCGTGCTTTCTACGATTCTAGGGCGCACGCCAAGTATTGAGGAATATAAGTCGGCTGTAGACGGGATTGATTTGACTAAATTTGCTCCGCCAACGTAAATCAAAAATTAAATACCAACGGCCGGCTTACAACCCAAACACACTTGTGATTTGAGGCTTAGGTCCTTTCCCTCCACAATCCTCAGAAGCGTGACCGAAGCCACGAATAAATAAAAAAAGGCCGAAGTTATCTTTATTGCAAGATCAAAAAGAGTTGAACGATAGGGTTCCCCACGGAAGGTGCTAAGTGCAAGATCAATAATGACTGCTCCATAAAAAAAGACAACATAAATCCCGCGTTTCTCACCGTCAGCAGGTCGTTCGTCATTTTGATGCATTCATGATCCTCAAAACTAGGCTAATTGTGATATCAAGTGTAAACTATGATCACATAAAAGATTAAACAGTATTTACGTAATATGTCCAAACTCTCAACTTCTAAACTCGAAAATGATCCCGCTGCTTGGCGTGGACAAGATATGATGGGGCGCGATGATTGGCGCGTACCAATCAATGCTATGCATCGTAAAGAGTTAAATTCTGCTATCGAGCATGCAAAAGGGCTTGAAAAAAATATCGTTGCTTTAACACAAAGTGATTTCCAGTTACCTACCCTTGGTCCCCTCCTTTCTGCACTCAACAACGAACTTGAGGGCGGCCGCGGTTTTGTAGTTATAGAGGGGGTGCCAGCACTGGAACTAGATGAAGAAACCGGGAAGATCGCACTCTGGGGGATAGGGCAATATTTAGGTTTACCCGCCAAACAAGATGGTGCGGGTAGTTTGATACATTCAGTTCGGGATATTGGGGCATCAGTTGAAAGCACTTATAATATTCGTTCGTATCAAACGGCTGACCCTATTTCATGGCACAATGATGGCGCAGACATATTTATGCTCTATTGCTTGCGCACTGGGAAATCAGGAGGCGAGAGTAGGCTTGTGAGTGCTGTTGAAATCTTCAACGAAATAGTTCGTCGGCGTCCCGATCTTGCAGCAACATTGGAGAGGGATTTCTGGTTTGACACACGAGGGCAACGCCAGGACGGTGCGCGTGTCGAAGTAATGCCTGTGTATAACCGCCATAACGGCTTGCTTACTGCAAATATGAAATACCGTTATATCCATACTGCTCAGCGATTTGCGGATGTGCCGAGACTTACCAAACGTCAGCGCCAATCTCTTCAATTGGCCCAAGATATTGCAAACGAGCCAGGCATGGCGATGGAATTCCCGCTAGCACCGGGAGATATTTTGATTGCCAATAACTATGTCACCTTCCATGGTCGCAAGGCTTTTGAAGACTGGAAGAAACTGGAAGACAAACGGCATATGCTTAGACTCTGGCTTACCATTCCAAATGGAAGGCCGTTACCCAGTTGTTTCAAGGACTCCAGGATTTATGGCGAAGCCTATGAGCGACGCACGAGGAATTGATATTCAAAGGAGCGGGGTAACAAGTCCAAAAGCACTGCCGTAATATTGCCTCAATTTAAGCAAATGATTGCCATAGTTAAGTAAGATTTTTCAAAATCTGAGACATCCCCTCTCAGTCGAGGCTATGTACGTTTGGCCTCAACGAACGACACGTGTCGTTTCAAAAACTAGGCGGCTGCCGGCCACCCTCGGCAGTCGTCTTTTTATGTAAATAATCATACAAATAAACAAAACCAATTACGTCTATGCTATATATGCAAACTTGTGTGAACTCTGAAATTGTTCTTATGACTAACTATTTTCAAGCAAAGAACATCTCCTGTAATCGAGGGGGAAAATGTGTTTTTAAAGGACTTTCATTCTCACTTCAAAGCGGGGGTGCATTGATACTGCGCGGTCCAAATGGAAGCGGCAAGTCGAGTTTATTACGAATGATGGCTGGCCTGAGTGCTCCAGCGGCAGGGGAGTTACTTTGGAATAAAGAGAGTATCTCGCAAGACCCCTTTTTCCATAGAGATCGCATTCATTACCTAGGGCATTTTGATGCGGTCAAACCTGCACTTACCGTCAGGGAAAATCTTGCAGTTTGGCAAAAATTAAGAAGTTATGGTTTATCAGGCAAGCAGGGAGAAAAAAAAGCTCTAGAGCGTGCTTTAGTAGCATTCAATATGCTTCACCTAGTGGACCTTCCAGCACGGTTTTTATCGTCTGGCGAGTCGCGAAGATTAGCTCTAGCACGTCTATTAGCAAACAAAGCAGCTTTGTGGCTATTGGATGAACCAGCAAATGGACTTGATGACAGCTCTCGGCATGCTTTAGAGGAAATCGTGTCGGAGCATCAAGTAGCTGGTGGTATGGTAGTAATATCAGTACACGGGCCATCAAATCTGAAAAATACACACACCTTAAACCTCTCTTTGAATGCTAGTCTAAAATGAGAGTGTTCTTGGCATTGTTGGGCAGAGACCTTCGTTTAGCCGTGCGACAAAGCAGCGATGGAGTTACGGTTTTATCTTTTTACATTATCACAATAGTCCTTTTCCCGTTAGGCCTTGGTCCAACCCCCCAAACACTTGCGTCACTTGCGCCGGGACTTTTGTGTGTCGCTGCACTACTAGCTGCAATATTGTCTCTTGAAGGGCTTTTCCGTTCAGATTACGAAGATGGTTCGCTAGACCTTATGGCCATCAGTCCAAACGACCTAGCCATTCAAGTATTCGCAAAAATTACGGCACATTGGATAACCACGGGACTTCCTTTGATTTTGGCTACGCCATTTTTAGCATTGCTACTTAACTTACCCATACAAGCTTATTTTACCCTGATGCTTGCTATGGTGTTAGCCACACCAAGCCTGAGTCTAATCGGTGCGGTGGGAGCGAGTCTTACTGTCGGCGCCCGGCGAAGCGGCGTGTTAATATCAGTACTCGTTCTTCCACTTTATATTCCCGTACTTATATTCGCTGTGTCAGCTATTGATGCAGCACTATTAACACACTCTCCAAAACCTCACCTAATGTTGCTAGGAGCTATTTTTGCAGCAGCTCTGCCGTTGTGTACAATAGCTTCTACGATAGCGTTGCGGCAGGCACTTGAGTGAATAGGACTAATGGTCACAGTTTTTTTGATTGGGTAAGCCAAAGCAAGCCCTATATAAATAAGTAAGGATTATTTTTTATGCACCGTTATGCAAACCCTAGCCGATTTATTAGGATTGCCGACACCATTTTCCCGTGGGCGGGGGGGATAATGGTCGCGACGTTTGTGATCGGGTTATATCTGGCTCTTCTCAACTCTCCTGCAGATTACCAACAAAGCGAAATGGTGCGGATAATGTATGTACATGTACCAGCCGCGTGGATGGCACTTTTCACATACGCATGTATAGCGCTTTCATCCGCCGCCGCATTGATTTGGAAGCATCCACTAGCGCTTTTGACTGCAAAGGCTGCAGCTCCCATAGGGGCCTCTTTCACGGTGATATGCCTAGCGACTGGTTCACTATGGGGGAAACCTATGTGGGGAACATGGTGGGTATGGGATGCGCGGTTAACCTCGGTTCTTATATTACTGTTCTTGTATCTTGGTTATATCGCACTTATGAATGCCTTCGATGAAACAGAGAGGGGAGGTAAAGCGGCATCTTTGCTTGCATTAGTTGGCGCGGTAAACCTACCCATTATAAAATATTCGGTAGATTGGTGGAACACACTTCACCAACCCGCCAGCGTATTTCGTCTAGAGGGCCCTACCATACATCCCGATATGCTTTGGCCACTTATCATTATGGCCATAGCTTTTAAAATGTTCCTCCTCACCACCCTTATTATTCGAATAAAAAGCGAATTAATTGCTGCGCGAGTGCGAAATATTCAACACAGTCTGCATGGAAATTTAGCTGATGGCAGAGGTTGAAGCCTATTTGGGAATGGAGGGGTATGGGTCCTTCATTTGGGCTGCATATTTGCTGGCCACATTGATTTTAGTTGGATTATTAGCACAATCACGCCGTGTGCTAAGAAAACGAAAGGCCTTGCTTCTTCGTCTAAGGTCTATGCGGCGAGGCAACAGTGATGACTGATTCGCTTGGTCTCAAACGCACCCGTCGACAAAAGAGCCAAAGGTTTTACACACTGCTTATTGGGCTCACGATGCTTGGGCTTGCCACGGCTCTTGTATTGAACGCACTCGAAGATAGCATCGTTTTCTTTTACAGCCCAAGCGATCTGAGGGAACGGAATATTTCTTCGGAACAGCGTATCCGGATCGGTGGGCTCGTTGAATTGGGTAGTTGGAAAAAAACTAAAAGCGAAACAGCACATGAATTTACCGTTACTGATGGGAAAAATAAAATTACAGCTATGTTTTATGGAATTCTTCCAGATCTTTTTCGTGAAGGACAAGGGGTAATAGCCGAGGGCCGACTAAAAAATGAGGGGTTATTTATAGCTGATGAAGTGTTAGCCAAACACGATGAAAAATATATGCCTCGTGAGGTCGCTGACGCTCTTAAAAAGTCAGGGCACTGGAGTCAAAACGCTGGATCAAGCAGGAGTCCGGAGGAACCTAAATGATAGTAGAATTAGGACATTTTACGCTAATTCTTGCGTTTGTTTTTTCAATAACGCAGGCTGCTTTCGGCTTTGCGGGTGCTGCTGCCCAGCGGATTGATTGGATTAGTGCCGCTAAAATCGCTGCACTAGTGCAATTTTTATTTACTGCCTTGGCTTTTGCGGCATTAACTTACGCATATGTGATCAGTGATTTCTCAGTTCGAAATGTCTTCGAAAATTCACACACATTAAAACCGTTGATCTACAAAATTTCCGGGGTGTGGGGTAATCACGAGGGGTCTATGCTGCTCTGGGTTCTGGTCTTAGCACTGTTTGGAGCTGCGGTTGCTAGATTTGGGAGTAACCTACCTTCAACCTTACGTGCCCGAGTTCTTGGCGTTCAAGCACTTATTGGCATAGCATTTCTTGCCTTTATTTTAGCAACCTCAAACCCTTTCGAGCGTATAGTTCCTGCACCAGCAGATGGTCAGGGCCTTAACCCACTTCTTCAAGACCCCGGCCTTGCGCTACATCCTCCAATTTTATACGTGGGCTATGTAGGATTTTCAGTTGCGTTCTCTTTCGCTATCGCAGCTCTGATTGAGGGAAATATAGATGCATCTTGGGCAAGGTGGGTGCGCCCTTGGACACTTTTAGCTTGGTCATTTCTCACGGGAGGCATTGCACTTGGAAGCTGGTGGGCTTATTACGAACTTGGATGGGGAGGATGGTGGTACTGGGACCCGGTAGAGAATGCTTCCTTGATGCCTTGGCTAATCGGCACTGCGCTTTTGCACAGTTCAATAGTGGTAGAGAAACGCAATAGCCTGAAAAGCTGGACAATTTTGTTATCAATACTTACCTTTGCCCTAAGTTTGATAGGCACCTTCCTAGTACGGTCTGGTGTTCTGACATCTGTCCACACTTTTGCCACTGACCCTGATCGTGGAGTTTTTATTCTCGGTATTTTGTGCCTCGCGATTGGTGGTGGTCTTACTTTATACGCTTGGAGAGCTCCGCACCTAAAGGGAGGTAGGTTATTTCACCCAATTAGTCGCGAGGGAGGGGTGTTGCTAAACAATTTGCTGCTTACAACAGCAGCTGCAACTGTATTTCTTGGCACGATTTACCCGCTCGTGCTTGAGGTTTTCAATGGCTCAAAAATCTCTGTTGGGCCTCCCTACTTCAATGCTACGTTTGTTCCGCTTATGGCACCATTAGTGGCTGCACTAGCAGTAGGGCCATTACTTGGATGGAAGCGAGGAGATATTGCTGGAGCGTTGTCCCGTTTAAAGGCTACAGCTGTTACAGCAATAACGGTATTTATTTTTATAGCATGGACAGCAGGCCAGAACAGTGTTTGGGCAGCACTCGGAATTTTTCTGGCGGTTTGGCTTGCTGGCGGCGTGATTACAGAATTAGGCAAAAAAATCAGCTTGGGCCGGAGGTCACCCATGGAAAGTTGGCGGCGCTTAATTAAAATTCCACGAAGTTCGTGGGGCATGTCTCTAGCGCATTTTGGGCTCGCGGTATTTATAATAGGCGCGACTGGTCTATCCTTTTGGAAAGAAGAGAAAATCGTTTTAATGCAGGCATCTGAAACTACTGAAATAGGGGATTATAGGGTCACATTCAATGGCTTACGAGATCAAAAAGGGCCTAATTATATTGCACGACAAGCCCTTTTTACCGTGCAGCATAAAGATAAAGAAAAATTCAATATGACAGCAGAAAAACGTCGATATTCGGTTTCCCAACAAGAAACAACTGAGGCCGGAATAAAAAATGGCTGGCTTGGGGATTTGTATGTCGTGATCGGCACTAATGATGATAAAAACGGCCAAACGGTTCGCATCTACCTTATGCCTTTAGTGGGGTGGATCTGGATGGGTGTCCTTATGATGGTATTTGGAGGGCTCTTTTCACTAACAGATCGGCGCTTTCGGATAGGTGTCCCAGAGAGTCGAAAGATTGCTGAACCATCCCCAGCCGAGTAAGTATCCATATGCGCCAGTTATTATTTCTCTTGCCATTATCCACCTTTATCTTACTAGCAGCATACTTCGGACTAGGACTTACAAAGGATCCAAGATTAATACCGTCTGCACTAATCGGCAAGCCAGCCCCAACGTTTGATCTGCCTTCATTAATACCAGGAGAAAAGGATATCAATGAGCATGATTTCAAAGGGAAGATATCAATTGTAAATATTTTTGCATCATGGTGCGTACCTTGTCTTGCTGAGCATCCTATTTGGATGCGAATTTATAATAACACATCGATACCGATATACGGGATTGCGTGGAAAGACAAACGAGAATCTGCAATGCGTTGGTTGGAAAAACACGGGAATCCTTATACCAAGATAGGTTACGATCCTCTAAATGTCTTTGGCATAGAATGGGGAGTTTACGGCGCACCTGAAACCTACATAGTCGACAAAAATGGTCGGGTTAGGTTTAAGCATGTTGGGCCTATTTTCCCAAAATTATGGCAATCGGAAATCTTCCCTTTGGTCAAAAAAATAAGGGCAGAAAAATAATGAAGTTCGCTCTGTTACCCTTAATTTTAATAATGCTATTTACTGTGTCTGCTAAAGCGGTTGAGCCTGATGAGTTATTGGAAGATCCACATCTTGAAGCTCGTGCTAGGGCCTTATCTATAGATATTAGATGTCTTGTTTGTCAGAACCAATCGATCGATGACTCCGATGCCGATCTGGCCAAAGACCTTCGTAGGCTTGTGCGCAAAAAATTAAAAGAAGGCGCCTCTGATGAGGATATAAGAAAATATCTTGTAGCCAGGTATGGCGAATTCGTATTACTACGCCCTCGCATCAAGAGCGACACCTACATCTTGTGGTTTGGACCCGTTATAATCTTATTAGCTGGTGTCATTGGTATATTTATATTCTTCCTGCGACATTCCAAAAACAACTCCATACAACCCTCACTAATTTTGAGTGAAGATGAAGAGAAACGGATTTCAGAACTAACTAACAACAGAGGCTAATAAAGATTTTCTGGTTATTTGCATCGATACTACTAGGCATTGGCCTCGGCGCCATGCTGTGGCCACTTTTAAGCTTGCATTCAGCAAAAAGCGATTTTCTCAGAGATGATAAGAAAGTTTACATGGCACAGCTTAACAAGCTTGAGCGTGATCATAGAGAAGGCAGATTAAGCGATATTGAAGCAAAAGCAGCCCGAACTCATTTCGCGCGCCGACTCTTGGGTTCTACCAGCCACGCCGAAGATGACATAGAACCCCGCTTTTCAAACAAACTGCGGGATATTATTCTCGTAACTACGGTAATCCTGGTTCCTGTGGTTTCATTTGGACTTTATATTGCCATTGGTAAGCCTAGCCTAGTTGATCAAAGATTTACCATACACCCAAAGGCTGAGACCCAAGCAGGTTCCGCTAGTTCGAATAATCTCGAGGCTATGGCCCAAGGCTTGTTGCAGCAGTTACAAATTGAATCAAAAAACACTCGCGGCTGGGTAATGCTGGCACGCTATTACATAAATCTTGGAAAGTACGAAAAAGCTGTGCGTTCCGCAGAGAGGGCTATTAAAACCAACAAACGAGACTCAGAAGCCCATTCTGTTTATGGGGAAACTCTTTATTTTGCTGCTGGCAAGATATTTACACCTATCGTTCGATCCACATTTGTAACCGTTTTAGAAAATGAGCCCGCAGAACCAAGAGCGCGCTACTACCTAGCCTTAGCCGATGCAGCCGACGGTAAAGAACCAGAGGCTTACTCAGCACTACAAACCTTGATCGACGAGAGCCCTATTCAGGCACCATATCTACCAATCCTTTTCTACACTGCGGATACTATTGCAAAAAAGATTGGGCTGAAGCCTATACTGTCCGCTCAAGCAATGCGCCTAATGCGAGAATTACTGAAAAGTTCACCGGCATGGTGGATAACCAAGAAAGATCTCAGCGCTGCCACCGTAATATCCGAAGCAGACCAGAACCGGGTGGTTAGATATATAGTCGGACGACTGGAACACAAGCTTCGTAAAAATCAAGATGATTTGAATGGCTGGGTAAAAGCTGCAGATGCATATCGAGTACTAGGTGAAGTTTCCAAAGAAGCGGAAGCTTTGCGACAAGCAGCTTACATTGCCCCAAAAAACGTAGAAATCCTCCTACGCTATGGACGCCTATTACGCAAGGTTTCGGAGAACAAACAGACTAAAGAATCTGTCGCGTTGATGCGTCAAGTTCTGACAGTTGACCCAGATAATCTTGAAGCACTATTTCTCGTAGGGCGCGCAGAAGCTGCAGCGGGTCACATTGATATCGGAAAAGCATTCATGATGAAAGCGCTCCGTAAGATTCCCAAAGACACCAAAGA
This sequence comes from Pseudomonadota bacterium, assembly GCA_036339585.1. NCBI lineage: Bacteria > Pseudomonadati > Pseudomonadota > Pseudomonadota bacterium. Next base: position 507,209 of record JAYZAS010000004.1, on the reverse strand, counting down.
GTACATTGCGCTTAAAAACCAAATCGACTCCATTACTAAATAAACTCGAGACCGTACGGCTTGCACCTCTGTGAGAGCTCAGTTAGCTTGCTCGGCAGGAATTTGTAAAAAGGAGGGACAATGATGTCCGAAAGCGTCGAATATTTCGGCTGTGAGCTAACCTATCGTTCCGATGCACCGTGTTTTGAAAGAAACCCGTCGACGCTGACATCTGAAACACCACGCCCTATTACCGTCAACGGTAAGAAACAACTTGTCATCGATATGCATGCGCATTGCCAATTTCCCGAAATCATGCCCCTAATCAAAGATAGGCCAGAGTTAGGTGGCAAAGATCCGTTTAGCCACGGCGGATGGGGAAAGGAACAGGAAATCGAAAGGCGCTTGAACGCCATGAACGCCATGGGCGTTGACATCCAAGTATTGTCGATAAGCGTTTTTCATCATCATCATTGGGCGGAGTACAACCTAGCCGAAGATTTGTGCCGAATTCAAAACGAGAAAATGACAGAAATTTGCACACTTTATCCTAACCGCTTTGTGCCACTCTCGATAGTAGCACTGCAACACCCCAAACTTGCAGCGACTCAACTCGAGTATAATGTAAAGCAAATGGGGCACCGGGGAGCAATGATTACTGCTGCGCTTGATGGCGAAGAGTTATCGGATGAACGTTTCCACCCCTTCTGGGCCAAAGCAGAAGAATTGGATGTTCCTATCTTTATCCATCCTCGTCACTTCCGAGAAGGTGCTCCGCGTTTCAAGGGGCAAGGTTTCCTTTCAAATATAATCGGTAACCCGCTTGACACCACCGTCGCATTAGCACACTTAATTTATGAAGGCACGCTAGATAAATTCCCAAAACTTAAAATCGTCGCCGCCCATGGCGGAGGGTTTTTAGCCTCCAATATAGGTCGCTTTGACCATGGTCATAACAGTGACGATCGCGGTGGGCGAGGTGCTGAAAAAAAAGCACCAAGCGAATATCTTAATCAACTTTATTTCGACACAGTAGTCTTTGGCAGCGAAAATCTAAACCATCTCATTCGTGAATGCGGTGCCGGTCAACTAGTCCTCGGTACTGACTACCCCGCCGGAATGAGCAATATCAATCCAGTTGCCCATTTGCTGAGTGTCGAGGGCTTGAGCGACGAGGATATAGAAGCCATCCTAAGCGGTACAGTTAAGAAACTTTTAAAAATATAGAAAACTTTAGGGATACCAAAATGAAAAACCCGATCCGCGCTCGTGATGGTCAACAGTGGATATATGACTATGTGCTCAATACTTCCGGCCGGGCCGTTCACTACGAGTACGACGTACGTGATATGCCTAAACAGGCAAAATCGATTCGCATGGTATCGAAATACTTGCTGAAAGAAGCACAACACTCTGAGAAAATCGCCCGCGGAGCAGATGCGGCCGGGGATACACTCAATGCACGAAAGCTGTACGAGATAGCTGCCGAGCATTATAAGGAAGCACAGCATTTTTTTATTCCACCAACGGACCCCAAACGTTGGGAAATTCTTGGCCGTGCCCATGATTGTGCCCGACGTGCATTTGCCCTAGCTGATTACAAAATCGAACTAGTGGAAATTCCTTACCGTGATTCAACTATTCCCGGTGTTTTACATTTAGCGCCGGGACACGGGGAAAAACCAACAGTACTGTTTATTCCTGGGATGGATAACACAAAGGAAAACTATCCGAAAATCGATAGCAATCCATTCATTGCACGCGGCATGAATCTGCTATGCATTGATGGGCCAGGCCAGGGCGAAGCACTGATGCAGGGAATCCATGTCCATCCTGGTGATCACTCAATAGCTGCATCTAGTGCTTTCAACTTTCTTAAAAAGCGTGATGACGTCGATGAAACACGGATTGGCATTTCGGGACGCAGCTTTGGCACCTATTGGTCACTGCGAGCGGCTGCCGAGGACGGTCGTTTCGCATGTGCTGCTGGCGCTGTGGCTTGTTACTTCTGGGATAGCATGGTTATTTTTCAGGAGGTTACCATTCGCTTCAAGCAGGTCTTCATGGCTATGGCGGGTACTGAAGATGAAGAGGCTTTTGATGAAGAAATTAAAGGGTACACCCTAAAAGGGTTTGCGGACAAAGTGAAATGTCCTGTCCTGATGGGGATTGGGGAATTTGATCCATTAAACCCCCTCGAAGATGCTGAGAAAGTTTACAACGCACTGAGCTGCCCTAAGGAAATGTGGGTATTCGAGGATGAATTCCACCGCATTCGTGCACCAAAAAACCTCGGAGGCGGTGTCACCTTTGATTTGATCGCGCAGTGGATGCTAAATGCCATGAATGGCAACTTCGCAGCAGGTTATAACAAAAAACGGTTCATAAAGCTAAATGGCGACGGATTCTACGATTGAAAATTACTTGCAGAGATACTTAAGGCACGATCTTGCCGCTACCAGCTCTTTATTTCCAAATTTTTTTATCAACTTAAAGTCCGGTGTTTTTTTTACTTCCCACGATAGGCCCTCGACCGCGTCTTCTTCACCGTAACCCGGCATAATTGCAGAGAGCGCTGCCGTGCCACTTTCAAAAGAGAATCTAGCCCTCTCGGTGATTAGCGAAACCGGCCCCGGGGGTAGCTTCAGGCCAGAACGCAAGTCTGACAAGCCAGGACTAGTAATAAAGTCTACTTTTTCTTTAAACCTCCTCGGGTCATGCGGCATCAGAATAACGAGCCGATTCACAAGACAGGCAATATCATGCGCACCTCCTGACCCGACCATGCGAATCTTCGGGCTGTGATATGAGCCGATCACCGTACTATTAAGATTTCCGCACGGGTCGACCTGTGCAGCCGACAACAGCCCCACGTCGATGCGACCAGCTTGTAATTCAGAGAAAACTGCAAGTCCATCAGCAATCATCTTGGCTCCTTGAGAAACTGATGGGCTCCCAGTGGAAAGTGGCGGTTTCGAAATCGGGTCGGAGTCGACAACGCCGGATTCGTAGATCAGGGTCATCTCCGGGGCGTGACTGTGCTTAGCGAGCAAAGCAGCATCGGACGGATTACCAATCCCAACGAAACAGATCTCGCCATCTACAAGTTCTCGCGCAGCAGCAAGTGCCAGTCTGATGGCTACGGGGAGATCGTTCATGCGATTTTCCTACTGCTCGATTGTGCCCTTAGCTCAGCGAGCCGTTTCTTGCCGACCGTCTCGATATAAGCCGCATGATCGGCGCAGTTATAGACATAGCGCCTAATATAATCGGCCAGACCTTTTTCCATCCGAGCCTCACGGTCATACGCACGGAAATGATCATCGTCACGGCCGTAAGCCCCTTCAACATAGGAAGGATAGGCCCCCCAAGCTTGCTTCGCCACACCAGTCGTGCGGTATCCGGGTATACGAGTCACTTCCGGCATTTTTTCAACTTCCGCGGTCTCAACAAACTGTTCTACCGTCACGAGAATTTTAACTGAAGCCATCGCTCCGGTAACCGTGTCACCATCAACACCAATCATCTGAATATTGCCGGCCTTGTCTGCTTGCTGAGCATGAACCAACGCAACGTCGGGCTTAAGTGCCGGGATACAAGCAAGTTTCTCGCCGGTATACGGGCAATTGACCGTCCTCACATCAATAGACGCGCCAGCTATATCGCCGAGCTGAAGAATGCGCGACGGCAGAAAGGGTACCCCTTGGCGAGCCGCCTCAAGCCTCAGGATCATTGCCATATTTGTCCAGTCTTCATAAGCAAGCGTGCCTGCCTCGACGGCGCGACGAAAGGCGTGCCCTATTCCAATACCAGGATTGCCGAGATAACCGAATACCACTTTCGAAGTAACGCCGGCGCCGATCAAAATATCAAACAAGATATCAGTACCGGAGCGGCAGAGGGTCAGATTCTTCTTCCCCTGTCGAATAATTTCAAAGCCCAGCGCAAAGGGCACACAATGGCCAAAACCGCCTATAAAGATAGTATCGCCGTCTTTAATATGCTCCTCGACGAGCGCACTAATCCCAGCGGATTTATCGATCATCTATATTACACCGTCTTTCTTGAGTGTATCCAATTCACAGGCAGTAACACCGGCCAGTTTGAACAGTACCGCTTCGTTGTCGGCGCCAAGTTCTGGAGGCGGCTTAGAAATGCCAGCCGGCGTGTCAGAGAAGCGATAGGGGATGCCAAGCATGCGAATAAGACCGGCAGTCGGGTGAACGATCTCCTCGATCATATTGTTAGCCCTGGTCTGCTCGCTCTCGAGCGCATCGCCTACTGAATTAACTACGCTGCAGGGAATACCTTCTTCCTCAAAAAGCGCAATCCACTCGCCTGCACTCCTCAATCTAAGAGCCTCACTTACCATGGTGTCCACTTCTAGGCGGTTGGAAACTCGGTTTGGATTAGTTTGATAGCGCTCATCATCACTCCACTCCGGGTGCCCCACAAGCCTAGCGAGCTTAGCAAATTGAGTATCGTTGCCGACGGCAAGTGCTATCTCACCCTCGCCACACCGGAAATCTCGGTAGGGCACGATATTAGGATGGCCATTGCCATAGCGCCCCGCCCTCTCACCACTAATGAGGTAGTTCGACGCCACGTTCACCAGCACAGAGAGTGCTGTATCGTAGAGTGTAATGGAGGTTTTCTGACCTTTGCCGGTGCGTGCCCGTGCATTTAGCGCACCCAAAATGCTCATCGCCGCATACATGCCGGTGCATACATCAACGATAGCTACACCGAGTTTCATCGAAGAACCATTTTCCTCACCAGTGATCGCCATCAGTCCAGATTCTGCCTGCAAAAGAAAATCATAACCCGGCATACCTGCCTTTGGCCCCTTCTCACCGTACCCCGTGATCTGGGTATGAATTACTTGCGAAGCATTTTCCTCCATCCAATTACGAGTCAGACCCCATTTCTCCAGCGTGCCCACCTTAAAATTCTCAATCAGCACATCAGCGCCCTGTATAAGCGTCTTTAAAATTTCAAGCCCGCGAGGATCCTTTAAATTTAGCGTAATACTTTTCTTGTTGCGATTTATACCGAGAAAATATGCTGCCTCCGAGCCCGCAAATGGTGGACCCCATGCGCGCGTGTCATCGCCCTTACCGAGTTGTTCTATTTTTATAATCTCAGCCCCCATATCACCAAGATTCATGGTGCAAAAAGGCCCAGCAAGGATCCGTGTCATGTCAATAACTCGGAGGCCCGTCAGTGGTCTTTCAACAAAATTACCTGCCATCGCCTTTACTCCTTCGGCGGGCGCATATTTTCGTCATTGGCGAGACCCTCAAGGTAGTTGTCCATAACGTCTTTGTTACGCTGGCGGAACTTACCAAAATCAGGCTTTCTTTTTTCCATAAACGCATTCATGCCTTCTAGGCTTTCTTCCGAACCCCAAACGTGGGCTAAGAGCTCCATACCATGTTGCCATGAAGCATATAGTTGGTCGGATTCAAAATTCAGGGATCGCTTTGTCTGCCTTATAGTTTGCGCACTATAGCCCTTTATGCGCTCACAATATTCCTCAACAGTCTGACGTAATTTGTCCTTTGGCACTGAACGATTTATTAAACCAACTGCTTCGGCTTCTGGTCCTTTAAAAGTACGGCAGCCAAAAATCATATCCCGCGCAAGGCGTTCTCCAATTAGGCGCGGAATATATTGGGTCGCACCTACTGTTGGACAGGCCCCCACACGAGCGCCAGTTTGACCAAGAGTTGCATCATCCGACGCTATTGCTAAGTCACACCAAAGTGCTAGCTCGTGGCCACCTCCCATGCACCAGCCATTAATCATGGCTATCACAGGAATATGCAGCCCGCGAATTGCCATAGCGCATCCGAGCATACGATCATTCCACTGGGCAGCATTCTGCCAATTCAATCGCATCATAGCGTGAAAATCACCGCCTGCTGAAAACGCTGTGTCACCGGCACCAGTCACAACAGCAACAGCAATAGTTGGGTCGTGGCGTGTTGATTGAAAAGCGTCTATCAACTCATCTAGAGTTTGCTCTCGGAAAGCATTCTGCACTTCTGGCCTATTAATAGTGATCCATGCAACTCCATCTTTAACTTCATATATTATTTCTTTGAACTTTGCGTCTTCGCCCATATCTCAAATCTCCATGTCTGTATGATGAAAATAAAAGTTTTTATTCGATCTCAATTAAAGTTCCTAGGGTATCTTTAGGGTGCATAAAAAACAAATCCTGTCCCTCGTGTCCTTTAGACAGTTTATCGGCTCCAAGTCTCCGTATCCCTACTTGAGATGCACCCTCGGCAGCTGCCGCAACGTCAGGCACTTTTAGGCATATATGGTGAATACCTCCCTGAGGATTGCGTTCTAAAAATTTAGAAATCGGAGATCCTTCGCCCAGAGGTTCCATAAGCTCTAGTTTTGCATTGCCTAAATATACATAGGCCATGCGAATGTTCTGCGTCCCTACGATAAATGGTTTTGAGGTTTCACAGCCAAATTTTCCCTCATAGAACTTCATCGCAATCTCCAAATCGGGTACAGCAATGGCTACGTGGTCGAAACCGTTTACTGGTATCGGTGCATCTTCATTTTGTTCTGTATTGACCATTTTCGTCTGCTCTTACAAAATTATAAAGTAACCAAACCTTTATAAGTTTGGCATACACCAGGATAGGCACAAACGACAACTGTGCCGAGAATTATTAAATACCTAACCGCACATTGGAATGGAGAAAATCTCGAAATTTTCAACAAAAGGCCGGCATTATGGTGAAATTTTTACAAGATTTGCAGCACATAACCACCCAGGACTACCCAAGGTTCAGTGATACAGAACTTTTACGTAGGAGATCTGTTTTTGAACAAAAAATGGCAGAGAGGGAGGTCTCATTTGCGCTAATTCGCGGATTCCTCCGTATTGGCCCAGCAATCCCATATTTTACGGGCTGGCATACCACTCATGATGCAGTGCTTCTTATGATGCTAGATGAAAAGCCAGTACTATTTGTTAACCACTTTAATCATCTACCAATGGCACAGATGATTGCAAGGCTCACAGATGTTCGTTGGGGAGGCGTTTCGGCTCTAGGTTCAGCATTGGACGAGTTAAGAAAAAGAGGTGGGGCTTCAAATAAAGTTGGCATTATTGGGAATTTTACTGTCAACCAACACAATCAGCTCAATGCCAACACTAGTAGCTTGATCGACATGGGCGAGGATTTCACCCAAATGAGATTAATCAAAAGTAAAGAAGAGCATAATTGGATGAAAATTGGCGCTATTTTATCAGATGCAGGGATCGGGGCTATACCAGAAGGCCTTCAAATTGGAATGTCGGAATACCAGCTCGGAGACCTAGTAGAGCGCTCTTTCGTAAAGCATGGCGCAATCAGCCAGACCCACTATTTTATGATAAACGATATGAATAATCCTGACCATTGTGTGCCACGCCAATTTCTTTCAAATCGCAAGGTCAAAAAAGGCGCTGTAATTTCAACTGAATTAAGTGCTCAGTACTGGGGTTATGCGGGCCAGATCTTACGAACGATAACAGTTGGCGCGGATGCCACCCCACTTTTCAAAGACCTTCATGATGTAGCTATGGAGGCCTTTGACAATATTTGTGCCATGCTAAAGCCGGGTACGCGGCCTGAGGAAATTATTGAAGCTGCAACAGTAATTGAGGATGGAGGCTTTACTATTTGGGACGATTTGGTTCATGGGTTTGGTGGGGGCTACCTGCCTCCTATCTTAGGCTCCCAGAGCCGTAATATCTTTCCTATCCCTGACATGGAGCTAAAAGAAGGGATGTACCTAGTGGTCCAGCCAAATGTAGTGACCAAAGACAAGAAAGCAGGAGTTCAAACTGGTGAGATGGTTAGGATAACTGCCAAAGGTTGCACATCAGTTCATAGATACCCAAGAGGCATAAAGCGTGTGGACCTTAATTAGAATATTTTCAATCCTTACTTCCAGTTCTAAAAGTGTTTACATTAAGTCGTTACGTTTCGTGCCGAACTACCGGAGGTTTGAGCAACCGGTGGACTTTTGACCCCCAATAAGTTGGCAGACCTCTATGCAAACTGAAAATCCCATAAACCAATACCCATGAGAGCTCTGCCTACAACAATCTGCCTAATCTTTGCGATGTTTATTACAAATGGCTTTGCGCAAACTTTGTTTTTGCAGGCTCATGGCTCATAAGAACCATCTACCTTGATCAAGGATAAGCTTAGCTAGTTTGATGGCAGCGCATTTGAAACACCAGATTTTAGTCACCGAGATTTTGGCCTGCATATAACACAAGTCTATGATGCAATTCTTAGAAACACGTGTTTCGCTTTCACATACACAGAGACGAGAACAGCGATCGGTGCATATTGTTTGATCGTTAACGGACAGAAATAAAAGTGAATGCTAAGTCACCAGATTGAATGAAGACAACAGAACCAAGTAGCTTCAATTACAAATGGAAATTTAAAGTTGATCAAAAGTTTCAACCATCAAAAAAGTCTACCCACACTTTTCAATTGAAGGGTGCAAATAGCGCTTATGGGATGCCGTTATTAAGGTTGAGAGCTAGAAAAGGCCCATGCGGTGCTCTTTAACAAGACCTTCTAAAGTTTGATTGATTTACCGGTTTGCGCCGACTCCTCAATTGCCAGTGTAACCTCGAGTGTGCGCCTCCCATCAAGCGCTGTTGGATGAGGTGTAGAGCAGCCGGTTACCAAATGATCAAGCCACGATCGAGTTTCATTCGCAATAGGACCCCAATAGTCTCCCTGCGCCCAGTCACCAGACGAATTAGTCTGCATAAAGAGCATCGACGTTTTATGATCTGGCACATAAGCATGCTCAGCACCATTATCAGTATAAAGAAGACTGTCTTTATTATCCGCGTCTAACAGGATAACGCCCTGATCTCCAAGAACTTCAAATCTGGGGCTCTGCCCAAAGGTGGGATACTTGGATGGCAGTGCGTAAAAAATGCCAAGATTAACGATGCAACCAGTTTCGAATGTCACGATTGCCCAAGTTGCTTCATTGATGTTGTGTCCAAGCTCGCGATATACTTTGCCATGACTGCGTGCGACCACTTCGACCGGCTTTATACCCTCTAAAAACCAACAAGCCATGTCGACATAATAAGTGAGAACATCAAGCACCGGTGTCGCCTCCGGCGACCGTTTTAAAATCTGAAGCATCTGGGCACGTGAGTTATAAACCCGCTGCTGGATAGCTAGCACCTCCCCGAGGCGGCCGTCCTCGATTTGTTGTTTTGCCATCATCCACCGACGATCATGCCGACGCGAATAACCAATAACGACTTCTGTCTTAGATTTTTGAATCGTCTCGATAATCTTATTGGCTTCGTTCAGCGTCAATGCAATTGGCTTCTCTATAAATACTGGCTTTCCAAAGGACAAAGCTTGCAAGACTGCTTCCGTATGATCGTGTTCCGGAGTAGAGACAAAAACTGCGTCTACATTCTCATTTGAAATCACCTCGTAATTTTTAGATGAAACAAGATCAGCGCCGGTCTGCTGTGCTAATATTTTTGCCTTGTTCTCATCTCGGTCAGACAAAGCCAAAAAATTCACGGAAGGGTGCCGCGCAGCCAAATTCGCCCGCAAGGTCCCAATTCGGCCAGATCCGACGACCGCTATCCCAATTTCTTTCTTATCCATCATCCTCTTCTTTGGTGTCAGGGGAATACTCCCCAATTTACAAAATAAATCGATCCAAACATTAGCGGATTAAACCAATGCCGTGAAGACACGGCTCAATGCTGTGTCAATTTATAGCTAGAAAACTATTCACTTTTCATTGTAAGTGTATGATGGCTGGTTGAGTCTCCTTATGTAAAATCATGAATCATTGTTTGGTGTTGTTTCTCTCAAGGCAAAATTCATTAAAAGGATTGATACAAATTAACCTGTACTATCCGGGTTGATTATTGCGCCAAACCGACAAATGTGTTGGTTTGGTCTGGAGAATTAAGTAATTGGATTCGAGGTTAATGGCCAAAAAAATTACATCATCGGAAACCGGCCAAATTGATCAACGCGAGCTACGAAATGCGTTAGGTCGCTTTGCAACTGGGATCACGGTCGTCACTACGACTACCGTCGAAGGTGTCAATGAGGCACTTACGGCCAACTCTTTTGCAGCTCTATCGCTAGACCCACCACTTGTGCTCTGGAGTTTGACAAATGAGTCCCCCTCGCGAGTGGGTTTTCTATCTGCGGGTCGCTTCGCAATTAATGTGTTAGGTGCTCATCAACGCTCAATTTCAAATCAATTTGCCCAAAGTGCGCAGGACAAATTTGATGGAATTACTTGGCATCGCGGTAAAGTCGGATGCCCGATACTTGACGATCATTTGGCAGCTTTTGAATGCATTACCGAACGCACTATCGAAAGTGGAGATCATTTATTATTCATAGGCCGCGTTGAAAGCTTGAGTTATCGGGAAGGGGCTGCACTTATCTATAGCGCTGGAAAATATTGTATAGCTGCCGAATTGCCTGACGATAAAACTACTGGCGAAACTGCTTTCACTGATGTCCTGCGGTGGAGCTAATTATTGAGGTTTATATGGCAGAAGGACTGTTGCCCAACCCTTTGCAGTGGTTTGATTACGTTGGTCCTTTGCCAATACATTTAGTCTAATTCGACCCAAATCTTCGTTGCTCTTTTCTTTATGTGCTACCTGCGCCTCACCAAAAGTGACATCACCTACCAAGTTGAACCGTCTAATTTCACAATAGAATTCCTCTAAAAACCCAGAATCACCTATCCAGTTAGTTAGCATAGTAGCTAACCAAGAAATTCTTTCTGGACCGTAGTCATAAGCTTCAGGAACACCAACTGACTTAGCCAAGAGAGAATCCCAATGAACTGCTTCTGGCGGTTCTGGTACACCATAAGCGTTGGATATTCCGGCCGCAGGATGACGTTTGAGATAATCGAACCAATACGAATGCGCCTTTATGAACAGCCCGCCCCAAGCCTGTTCGAAACAAACAGCAACTGTAGGTGAATACGGTCCACGCACAATTCCTGGTATGAATTCAGACTCCCTTACATCGTCCCAATAAAGAGGTTTTTTCCCTCTTGGGATCTCTTCGTCATAGGCCGCGGCTACATCCTTCAACTGATTCTGGGTAACAAACTCCGGCTCGAGTTTTTTATATTTTCCTTTCTTGCGTGCCTTCACCCGCTCAGTACGCATTCCCCAACTATCGGAGTTAGCCACCTCTACTCCCATTTCATCTTTATATTTAATATGAGAAGACTGTTTGAACATTCTTCCAGCAAAACGGCTAGGATATTCTGTTAATTCTTTAAACGTTACCTCTGCGGAGATATGTGCACCTAAGAGTATGGGCTTCTTCCAGCGCCAATGAGTGCCACCAAACATTGAATGAACGCCCGGCAGTCCCCCACGATAACCGATTGACATCTTACTGAACCCGTATAGCATACATGGTGGTGCGCTTATTTTTCCAATAGGTGAAGCCTCGGCGTGTTCGTTATCAAGGTAAAGAGGGTTTCGGTCGCCAGTTGCCCATGCCCAATGTCGGATTGCATCTCGTGTCACCTCTGTTAAGTAAGGCGGCTCTGAAATTTCAACCCGCTCACCGATTTTTCCACGCAGCCGGGCTAACTCCTCATCCGTAGCGGATCCGTATGTATCATTCATTGTATAATACCGTCATTTTTCAGCCTTAATAGTTCCTCTTCTTCATAGCCTAGTATTTCAGACAAAATGGCGTTGGTATGTTGACCAAGCGTAGCTGAGGAAGCATACGGCTCATTTTCAAACGCTCCTCTAAATTGGATAGGGCTCCCAACAACATCTATAGCTCCCGCTTTAGGGTTATTTATCGCCTTTACCAAACCCCGATGAGTGATGGAGGCTTGGCTTAATGCCTCACCGATATCAAGTACCGGTCCACTCGGAATGTCGGCAGCACTGAAAAGATCACACCATTCGTCTGACGTTTTTTTTGAAAGAATTTCCAAAACTATAGATTCTAAAGCGACCCTATTCTTCTGTCTATCGGCCGTTGTCTTAAACCTTGTATCTTTCAAAAGATCAAGACGCTCAACTGCATGACAAAACTTTCTCCAGAAAGGTCCTACATGTAGAGCGAGAACTATATGCCCATCCTTAACTGGGTAACGACCATAAGGAACAATGGAATGATGTCCACTGCCTACTCTTCCCGGGCTTTTTCCTGTAATGAGAAAGATCTCGGCTAAATAGCCCAAGAGTGCAACAAGGCCGTCCAGTAAACTCAGATCTACATGTAGCCCCTCGCCTGTTGTGTTTCGATGCTGCAGTGCCGCCAACACTGCAATTGCCGCCCACAAACCTCCGCCCACATCTCCCATCGGGATACCCATTTTAGTGGGCGGACCATCCTTCTCACCGTTAATACTCATTATGCCACTGAGTGCCTGTGTGACCAGATCGAAAGACGGTGCATGAGCCATCGGACCATCCTGGCCAAAGCCAGTGATTGAACAAATGATAAGCTCAGGATTATTAATTTGTATTTTTTCATAAGAAAGTCCAAGGCGTTCCATAACGCCTGGGCGGAAGTTTTCGATTAGTATATCCGATGCGCCAATGAGTGACAGAGCTATCTCACGACCCTCATCGCTTTTAAGGTCAACAACTATGCTTTTCTTGTTCCGGTTTATAGCCATAAAATAATGGCTCTCACCATTCACCAAGGGTGGAACAGTTCGAGTCTGATCTCCCAACCCAGGCTCTTCAAGTTTTATAACCTCTGCGCCTAGGTCAGCCAGAACCATTGTGCAAAAGGGTCCAGTAAGCACTCGACTAAGGTCGAGCACACGAAGCCCACTCAAAGGGCCCTTCGGGAACGCTTGTTCGGCCATATCCCGATTATAAAAAAAAATGCCCTGAATAACCAACAATGAATTATACTGTAGACTTGGAAAACTTTTGTATTTCAACTGAAATGCATTTTCGAAATTAATTTTTGTTCAGATTTACGTTTTTGGCTTTTTTATTTAGAAGATGGACGTGATTACTCCGTAAAACTGGGGCTTAGGAAAAAAGTTTTCCGAAATAGATTTAGACTTTTTAACAGTGCATACTCACTTGAAGGGTAGTTAGCGTATAGAGACTTTGCAGGAAGATAGAGAATGTGCGCGCCCTGCTGACCGCCATCTTAACGCAGGGATGGCTTGGAAAGATGAAATACTAAGGAAGCATTCGATGGCGTTATCAGCAAAAGACATTGTGCTAGCGGTCAATGCCGCCATAGATTAATAGGTGGTGATGGCCGAACCTCCCCATAATTTAATCATACCTTTTGGAACCGCTGACCCCGAAAGGTTAAAATCAATAGGGTCGCAAAGAGAAGCTGAGAGTGGGTCGGTACCAACTAATTTGTTCAGGCTCAACACTTCTGCAACTCCAGCGCTCAGACTGCACCACGGGCCTTATGATTTTCGTGTCTCCCGCGATCTCGGCACACAGAGCGACGCCTTCACTAGCCTTGCAGCACTGCAAAACTATTCTCATGCACTCTGCGACCTTTGGAGAAAAACTCAGCATGTATTTGTCGAAGCCTATTTCGATTTCATCAGACTCTCGCTGGAGAAAGAACAGGTCAGCCTCACTAAAGATTTAGCGCCCTACGATGGCATTTATACTTATGAGGATTGGTCATTTTCCGCCCTGCGTCCTTTGCCTCGTGCTCACTTGGCAACCAAAACGAAGACTTTCATTCCCATGGATTTCATTTTTTGGACAGGGAAAACTCTAATAGCAGTGGACATAATCGATTTTCAGACACAGACAAGAGCCCGCCAAGCTGAGCTAGAGGCATTAAACAAAAACGGCGTTGTAATAATATCCGCCGAAAGTGCGAAGCTCATCAGAGATCGCAGTGCTTACTTGGCATTAATTCTACCTAAACCTTTCCATTTATTCTGGTATGACGAAGTGCTTCCAAAAAGTCCTTTCAAACCAGAAATTTCAAAAATCCTGTGTTCCCGTCATCTTGATTTTTAATCGATATATCCACCAACAAAATATGCAAACCAGCAGAAACCCGTTCTGTCCCTCAAAAAACCTAGCGCTCGTCAATGTAAAAACATTTATTTGGATTTTGCCCACACGCAATTCTTCGGGGGATTCTAATACCGAATAAGCAATAGTATTCAGTTCAAATGTGTTAGATCTGACATGCTGATAAAGAGGTTCGGTTTGCAAAACCATTTTCGGATTATTGCTTTTTATTACATCGATAATGGGTAAAATTTAGGGGGTTTCATTACCCAACCAGATCGTACGTATTCCTTCGGCAGTGACTTCCATTGAAATCCCTTCATCCATATTACCCAGACCATTCGATGTGCGCTGGGCTATGAGACGCATATTTTTGGATTAAGCCTTGCTCATTGTGTTTCTCCATCTCTTGAACTTATATTGCTACTGCAAATGATCTAAATATCCATTTCAAGAATGTAGAGCCCTCCGCCGAAACGATCCATTGCATAAACGATCTGATTCTCATCAACATAAACGTCGTTAATCTGAATTTCTCCGACACGTGAGTTTTCAGGGTCTTCCGGAACATAGAAGGCCACTTCCTCAGGCCGAAACGGATTAGATATGTCATGGACTCTAATCCCGGCATTAAAGTAGTTGCCAATCACAAGAGTTTCGGAACGGAATGAGGGACCCGGGCGATTTTCATGCAAATTATGGGCACCAAAGCGGCCCGGGCGACCGCCAAATTGTTCGAATGGAGGTAATGGTAAAATCGCAAGGGGAACGGGATTTGACTCATGGCGATTGTCTAGTACCCATGTAACCTTTGGCCAGTCCTCTGCGCCGAGCTTATTACATTCATGACTTACAACCAAAAGCTCCCGTTCAAACATTGGCATTACTGTATGAATAAATCCGGGAAAGGGCGGTGACGGATTCCAATTGGCAATCATTTTTGGATTCGCCATATCAGTAATATCTAACGTTACAGCACCACCGTCTATGTACCCTATAAAAGCCCTATCCGGCCGTTCAGGGTAAACATTCGTGTTATGGGGCCGCCAGCCAGCGTTATATTTCGGCTCCCGCAAATTAGGTGGCTCCTCGTCACTTTCACATTGACCTGGCATCCACCAACGACCTACTTCTTTCATATTCGTAGGGTCTTTTGCATCTATGATTTGGTAAAATTGATAATCTTTTTCTGGCAAGCGTGCGTTGAAGTATGGGTCAGCGCCAGCACAATGAATGAATTCGCCATCAACATACCAGACCTGGTGTACTCCCTTAGACATTGGACCTGACGTATCAAAAAATCCAATGCTTTTTGGTTCGTCAGGGACCGAAATATCAAACATTTCAATTCCTGCAGGCTGCTCGCCTAGCTTATTCGTTTGGTAAGCAACAGCCATAGTGTCTCCGCATACTTCTAGCGAATTTGACCGGACACTTTGATGTGGTAATTCAGTTTGACAGATAAGTTTGGGGTTCTTTATGTCCGTAACGTCAACAGCAGAAAAATTTTTTGGCGCTGATACATGTGCCATCCACATTATACGCCTTGCGTCTCTAGTAACCTGAATCGACATGCCTTCACCCATGCCACCAAACCCATTTAACAAATGATGCGAGACCAAATTCATGTTCTTGGACAGTGCTTTTTTCATTCTAACCTCAGAATAATTAGAATCTAAAACTGCATCGCTTTAATCCAACATTGAATTTTGTTCATTTAAACAGAATGTGGTAAGCGATTTTTCCAGACCCCTCTCGGATATATTACGAGTAATGAAAACGATCCTAGTGGAATGGTCTTTGTCAGGCCAATCATTCAGCCGGATCGGCGGATGGAAAACATGCTGAACGCCATGAATAACAACAGGTGTGTCATACTCAGCGATATTTATAACACCTTTAACGCGGAGCAGGTTCTCGCCGCATAAGGAAACGATAGACTCTAACCAAGCTTTAACCCCTTCCCATGGCAAGGGATCGGTGCGTTTCAAACAAAAAGTTGAGATATCCGAGGTGTGGCGATTGAGATTCTGGTCATCGTTGGGGTGGCTATGATTATGATGGTCATGTTCATGAATCATCTCATGGGCTTCAGAGAGCCATTTCGTTACTGAGTCTGATTTCCCGCCCACCTTATATAGTCCGAGACCAAAAATGAGCTCTGGTGAGACCGACCCATTTACAACATGCTCTAATGGAGCATTCGGATTTAAAAGAGCCAAATGCTTCTCCATATTTGCTACAGTTTTATTATCTGTGATATCGGTCTTAGTTAATAATAATCTATCAGAGACAGCAGCCTGCTTGACAGCTTCTGAGTACGTTTCAAAGGTACCTTTACCATTAACAGCATCGACCGTAGCGACCACACCACTCAAACAATATTTATCCACCAACAATGGTTCAGACATCACCGTTTGTAATATGGGTGCTGGGTCCGCTAAACCTGTGGTTTCGACCAACACTCTGCTAAAATCGGGTAAATCGCCATTTTTATTTCGAGCCTCAAGATCAGCCAGCGTGTCAACAAGGTCACCGCGAATAGTGCAACAAATGCATCCCGACTGCATTACAACAATCTCATCTTCCTCGAAGGAAGTATCAACTAACAGATGATCAATACCGACCTCGCCAAATTCATTAATTATTACCGCAGTGTCTGAAAAATTTTCATTGCTCAACAAATGGTTCAAGACTGAGGTCTTGCCACTACCAAGAAAGCCCGTGATTATAGTGATTGGTTTCTTTGTGCTCATACTAAATAAGAAATTTGCATCTCAATTTCCTGTTAGCCTAAAAAATTGTGGGCGGACGCTTTTTCCACAACCTATATTTAATCCGCAACTCACTTAATCAAAGCGAGTTTCGGTTAGCCCTTCTGAGAAGATAAATGCTGAAGGTCGAAATTGCAGGACCCTGGCAGTGGGGCTAACGTACCATACACACGATCAATTGCAGTTCAAAGCTTGTATTAGCTCTTGCTGTCAGAGTTAATTTTTGAGAAGGGAATAATATAGTTGCTGAACATGGGATCAGTGTTAGCATTCTTTTAATGAAAAGTATAAATCCTCTACATTGCCGACAACTCTGGCTCATGCCCTAAAAGATACGACCCAACGGTTTGATAGTGCACTTTATGGCCCTGTGTTTGTTGAGTCACAGCATGAAGATCACGATAACGTCGCTCATAGTTTTGAGCAGCAAAAATCGCGGTAGCACCGGCCGAATGATAAGCAATATCGGCAGCTGCCTTTGCCTCCTGAATAGCAAAAGTACTAGCGAGGCGAATCCGCACCCGCTGGTCAGGTGTTAGCGCACCTCCAGTTAATACATCGTTGTATATGCCGTTAAATTCGCTTTCGATGTACGCCGTCGCAGAACGTATTCTTGCCTCGGCCAGTGAGGCATCCGCTTGAGCAACCGCATTATCCATCAGTAGTGTCTTGCCATATTTACCCTTCTTTTCTGCTGCCAATTCCTTAAATTCCTCGAGAATTCCTCTTGCAAGTCCTAGAGCGACGCCGGCAAAGCTAGCGGCGTAAAGATTCTTAGCCCGAAAAGCATAGAGTGGGCTTTTTATCCTAACATCCACTATTCGATCACGCTTGACCGAGTAACCTCTTGGGACATAGACATCTTCGACAGTAAATGCATCACTGGCAGTACCCCTCAGGCCTATCACATTCCAGATATCCTTCCATTGAACCTTGTTCGCCGGAATAAGAAATGTACGAGTTATAAGCTTATTGTCTTTATCAAACTGTTCATTACCATTCTCGTCTAGGACTGCTGTTGTTTGAGCGCCTAACCAACTGCAATGCCGCCTGCCACTTGCAAACATCCAGCTGCCATTTATCCGGTAGCCGTCACCGTCGGGCATGGCAGTGCCTTTTCCGGGGCCCCAGGCTAGAGCTCCGACTGGGTCATTGCCCCAGATTTCATTAGCAACTTCCGGCTTAACTGCCGCAGCTATTGTTGAGCATCCATTCTGCTGACCTACGCACCAACCAACAGATCCATCACACGCAGCAAGCGCCATCACCGTCTTGAAAAAAGTTACGGGGTGTACTTCACCGCCCCCATAGCATTTAGGTAGGAGCATTTTAAATAGTCCTGCCGAATGGAGTTTATTTATTAATGATTGGGGTATTCCTCTTTCCGCCTCTATTTGGGGCGAATAGGATACAATCTCATCTCTCAAGTTACGAACCCGGCTTGCGTAATCAGTCGCCTCATCCGTACCGACGGGGAGCTTCAATACCTGTAAACCCATCCCTCTCCCTCTCTCTCCAGAACACCTCTTAAGTATAAAACACTGCGGCCATCATAAATAAAATAGAGTGGTGAACAACGTCATAAAATATACACAATTGGTGCCGTTGGTTGTCGTGTCACAAAACCTCACTGGTATTGATGCAAAATTGATTTATCAACATCTGCTAAATTCTTTAATCCGCAAAGTCCCATAGTTAGGTCAAGTTCTTTTCTGAGAATCTCTAATGTCTGGCAGACTCCATTTTGCCCACTAGCGCCAAGACCATACAAAAAGGCTCTGCCGATAAGAGTGCCTGTGGCACCCAAGGCTACGGCACGAAGTATGTCTTGCCCACTGCGTATGCCGCCATCCATCCACACCTCACATTTGTTACCCACCACATCTAAAATTCTAGGCAGAGCATCTATTGATGAAATTGTGCCATCCAATTGGCGTCCGCCATGGTTCG
This sequence comes from Pseudomonadota bacterium, assembly GCA_036339585.1. Taxonomy (NCBI): domain Bacteria; kingdom Pseudomonadati; phylum Pseudomonadota; species Pseudomonadota bacterium. The sequence goes on along the minus strand of JAYZAS010000004.1, from coordinate 488,459 downwards.
AAACAACAATCGCGTCGGCTCCGGCCTGAACAGCAGCTATTGCATCCTCTCTATCCATTATTCCCTTGAGAATTAGTTTTCCATCCCAAATACTACGTATTTCAGACACATCCTTCCAATCCAAACTTGGGTCGAATTGGCTAGTTACCCAATCAGATAATGAAGACATATCATCAATACCTTTGACGTGCCCGAAAATGTTTCCAAAGTTTCTTCTTTTAGTTTTGAGCATTTGAAAACACCAATTAGGTTTTGTGCAAATATTCAAAAAATTTTTTAAATTGAGCTTTGGCGGCGCGCTGAGACCATTCTGAACATCTTTGTGGCGTTGTGCTAATATCTGCAGATCAAGCGTTACCATGAGGGCGGAACATTGTGCTGCCTCTGCTCTACTGATCAACCTTTTCATGAATGCACGATCGCGCATCACATATAGCTGAAACCAAAATGGCATCGACGTATTCGATGCTACATCTTCAATCGAACAAATTGACATGGTCGAGAGTGTAAACGGTATCCCAAAGTCCTCTGCTGCCTTCGCTGAGAGTATCTCTCCATCTGGGTACTGCATGCCTGCCATACCAATCGGAGCTAGGGCCGTTGGCATCGGAAGGTCTTGCCCTAACATCGTCATCCGGGTGCTTCGACTACTAACGTCAATTCCAACTCTCTGACGAAATCTAATTTTCTCAAAATCTTTTTCATTTAGATTGTATGTACTCTCTGTCCACGAACCCGTGTCAGCGTAGTCATAGAACATTTTTGGAACCTTGCGCTTAGCAATCTGCCGCTGGTCCTCAACACAAGTAATCAGTGCCATATAGAAACCTCACAGTCCGACCAAATTTTTATCAAGTTTCATGAAGAAAACCGGCCGGAGCCCCACACCGCCTTCCATCGAATTAAAGCCAAAAAGCTCTGTCTATGCAGCTGGCCCGAAAACCCTTCCTTTTATCAAAAACCTTTGGTGGAGCCGAGGGGAATCGAACCCCTGACCTTCTGATTGCGAACCAGACGCTCTCCCAACTGAGCTACGGCCCCTTCCTTACGTACGCCACACATGTATACGCTTGTTAGCAAACTATGAGGTGGCTGACTTTCACTGTCAAGCTGAGTGGTGAAAATCGATCGCATTTCTTGCCTCAACCGTCGGGGGCGGTTAGTTTGGTACAACAATTTCACATCGCGAGCAGGCTGGCCCCTAATGCAATATGGCAATCCGTTTCTTGATCTAATTCTTGTTGTCCTCAAGCTATATTCATGGGCGCTAATAATATCTGTTATTCTGAGCTGGTTAGTAGCTTTTAATGTTGTAAACACACATAGCCCCCTCGTCAGCGCTATTGGGCGTTTTTTGTATCGGCTCACCGAGCCCCTGCTAAAACCTATTCGTCAATTTTTACCTGACTTTGGTGGTATCGACATATCACCAGTAGTATTGCTTTTACTAATTTGGTTCGTCGAAAACTTGTTAATTACCTATTGGCCATTTTAGCTGCCTAATAGCGTTGATAGAAATTTACTTTCAAGAAGGTAAAACCATGGGTAACGCAAAAATAATCGATGGGAAGGCCCACGCAGAAAGGCTACGGTCTCAAATAGCTGAAGCCGTTTTTCAGTTAAAAGTCACGCATAATATAACTCCGGGCTTGGCCGTTGTCCTAGTGGGAGATGATCCTGCTAGCCAAGTGTACGTCCGCAACAAAGAGAAGCAAACAGCTGAAGCGGGGATGGCGAGCTTCGAAAACAAACTGAGTGCTAACATAGACGAAAATGATCTATTATCACTAATAGACAATCTCAATAAAGATACCGCAGTGCATGGCATCTTAGTGCAATTACCTCTACCTGATCATATTGACTCCGGGAAAATAATAAATGCTATCAACCCTGACAAGGATGTCGATGGCTTTCATGCTATAAATGTAGGCCGCCTCACTACTGGAAATAAAGGCATGGTGCCATGCACCCCTTTGGGTTGTTTAATGTTACTCAAAGATCAGTTTTGCGACCTCCAAGGCAAACACGCCGTCATCGTTGGGCGTTCTAATATTGTCGGAAAACCTATGGGTGCGCTTTTGCTTCAAGAAAGCTGCACAGTCACCATTGCCCATTCCAAAACCAAAAATCTTCGAGAACTCTGTCAATCTGCCGATATCTTAGTTGCGGCCGCAGGGCGCCCACAAATGGTAGGAACCGATTGGATAAAGCCTGGAGCCACAGTAATTGACGTTGGCATAAATCGGGTGCCCAAAGAAGGGGAGCCCGGTAATTTTCGGCTAGTCGGTGATGTTGATTTTTCTGCAGCTGCAAAAGTAGCGGCTGCAATTACACCGGTACCGGGCGGCGTAGGCCCAATGACGATAGCTTGCTTGCTGAAAAACACCTTGACAAGTGCGTGTAAGATTCACAGCGTGGAAGAACCATAAATTACGAGTTAGGCAGATTTCAAAAAAGAGTCCCATGGCACTGACAAAGCTGCTCCCAGTCCCATAAACCCGCCAGCAAGCCAGAACAACGACCCGTAGGTTGCGTTCTGTTCGAAAAAAACAGGCAAGCAAACCCCTGCAATAGCGGCAGCAATACCGTTTATTAAAATCAATTGACGCATCAACAAAGGAAGCACGTTGAGGCAACCTACGTCTCTAGCGCGAGCTGCAATTAAAGCTGAGACACCAGGTTGAGCGCCGAAAGTCATGCTAGAAATTAGAAGGACCGAGGCATTGGTTTGGAAGCCTGGTGCAGAAATACCCACAGCAAGAATACCAAACAGTAGGACTAAAGCCCAAGCAGTACCTACCTGTCGCGCCAGTATGAAAGCGACAGCAGGCCCCATCAGTGAACACACTCCAACTACACCCCAGTGATCGCCAGCTACGTTTAAGCCTAGCCCTAACTCCCGAGCGATGAAATCAACCCAATATATAGTGTGCGGTACTAAACCAATGGCGAAACAGGCGTGGGCCAAAAGAAGCATTATCCAAGCTCGCGAAAACTCTGTCTTTGTATGATTGCTATTGAAAAAGCATTTTACATCTTCAAGATTACGCCATCCCCATATCGCTAGACCTGCAGCGCCAACACCAAGACCTGTTATGCCAAGCCATGGGATTAAATTTCCCTTTGATGCGACAAGAGGGATCGTGAAGCCAGAAAGAAAAATTCCAAGCCCAACTCCTGCAAAAATAAGGGACGTAGCCAGTGATCTGAATGCTATTGGGGTCACTGCAGTAGTGATCGCAAGACCCAAAACCATGATTATGCCTACTGCCAAACCAAGAACACCTCGCCAGATAGCGAGCCACCAGAACCCAGCCTCGTATGCAGAGGCAGCTAATGCTGCAACCGAAATAAATATCAGAGTTCTCAAAATAAGCGGCACGTTCCAGCGCCGCCGCACCTGTTCAGTAATTAAAACACCGACGATAAAGCCGCATAGGTTCGAAGCACCAACGTACCAAGCCTCAAATTCGGTTAATTCGCCACGCTGGACTAACAACGGCACCATAATTGTGTATGAAAAACGACCGAATCCCATAGCCAAACACATTGCCGCCGAAACACCGATTGCTATATGCAACCAACCTCGTTCACTCATTAGTGGTGGGCTCAACCAACTGATAATAAACCAAACCTTTAACGGTGTTTGGGTCAGCCGGCTTACCCCTTCGTATTATAAGGATGCGACCATTCCGAGCCAAAAATTTAGCTTGATTGCGAACTGCTGGCAAATAACGGCGCCATAGACCGGATACGTTGGCGCGATTTTTACGCTTTTCTACAATATATTTCGCAATCTCAATCGGCTTCACGACACTTTTTGGATCCCGTAAGCACAAGAAATCCAGAATTGCTTGCGCAATCGGATCCAATTCTTGCGGAGGAGGTTTTACGTCTGTGGAATTCATGAGGCCCGCCTGTCAGTTTCAAAACAGCCTTAGCTGCCGTCATTTGTTCTTGCGGCGAGACGCAACCGCAAGGCGTTCAGCTTGATAAAGCCCTCCGCATCTTTTTGATTATAAACCTCATCTTCCTCAAATGTAACGTGAGCCTCGCTGTAAAGACTATTCTCACTCTCACGGCCCAATGTCAAAATGTTACCTTTGTAAAGCTTAAGTCTCACAGAACCGCAAACATTGTGCTGAGAGTCGTCTATTGCAGCTTGCAACATTTTCCGTTCGGGTGAAAACCATAACCCATTGTAAATGAGTTCTGCATATTTGGGCATCAGCTCGTCTTTAAGGTGAGCTGCGCCGCGGTCTAAAGTTATCGATTCAATAGCTCTATGCGCGGCCAGCAGAACGGTTCCTCCCGGGGTTTCATAGACCCCTCGCGACTTCATCCCAATAAAACGATTCTCTACAATATCCACTCGGCCAATACCGTGTTCACCTGCCAAGTGGTTTAGCTTTGTCAACAGTGCCGCAGGACTAAGTGTCTTGCCATCAACAGACACAGGGTCACCATTTTCAAAGCTAATTTCCACCTCAACACCTTCGCCGGGGGCCGATTCCGGATTAACGGTCCGCGAGAACACATATTCTGGAGCGGGCATCGCTGGGTCCTCAAGCACTTTTCCTTCCGCAGAAATATGCAAAAGATTTGCATCAGTTGAAAATGGAGCTTCGCCACGCTTATCCTGTGGAACCGGAATTTGATTCCGTTCTGCATAGGCAATCAGCGCTTCCCGCGAGTTCAAGTCCCATTCTCGCCACGGTGATATCACGTGAATGTCGGGAGCCAGACCATAATACCCAAGTTCAAAACGGATCTGATCATTACCCTTCCCGGTAGCGCCGTGGGCAACTGCGTCCGCGCCGGTTTGACGAGCAATCTCAATTTGCCGTTTGGCAATTAAAGGACGAGCTATTGACGTTCCAAGTAAATAAGTGCCCTCATATAACGCATTCGCCCGAAACATGGGGAAAACATAATCACGGACAAACTCCTCACGAAGGTCCTCAATGAATATTTCCTCAACACCCAGCATTTTTGCTTTATCTCGAGCTGACTCTATCTCATCACCCTGCCCTAAATCAGCCGTAAATGTGACCACTTCGCAATCGTACTCATCCTGCAACCATTTCAATATCACCGAGGTATCAAGCCCTCCAGAATAGGCCAACACAACTTTTTTTACATTGCTCGACATAATCTCTCGCCAAAATTATAATTTTCCACTTGCGCGCGGAGTATAGGTATCGCAAATCAACCCGCAAGCTACATTCCCATAACACAAGTAAACCACAGAAGACTTATTACTTTTTTTGTCGCAACTGAAGATATCGACATGCCCGCCTCTAGTCAAAAGGCTCTATATTTTTTCAGAATAATATAGCCCAAGTATGGTCAGTCATTTGTGCCGCTTGAAAAGAGAAAAATATGATTTTGAACACTTTAGGGAACCAAGAATATTCATTGGTCCAATTTGGCTTGCTTTCGACGTACACTTTGGCTTTTGAGTTGGCCACAAGCAGCTAAGATATCGCGCCCACGGGGTCTCCTGATGACAGAAGTTATTCCGGCATCGTTAATGATTTCATTAAAGTCTCGGATGACGTCTTCGGAAGAACATTCGTAATTGGCACCAGGCCATGGATTGAAGGGTATCAAATTTACCTTAGATGGAATATTTCGTAGAAGTTGAGTGAGCTCACGCGCCTCTTCTAACGAGTCGTTGAAATTTTTTAGCATAACATACTCAAATGTTATTCGACGCGCATTACGCCCACCCGGATAATGTCGACACGCATCCAGCAGTTCTGCTATGGGCCATTTTTTGTTTATTGGTACTAAAATGTCACGGAGTTCATCACGAACAGCATGCAGTGAAATCGCAAGCTGAACTCCAATCTCGCGACCCACTCTTTCGATCATTGGCACCACACCAGACGTCGATAAAGTGATTTTACGTTTGGAAATGCTGAGGCCCTCATTATCAATGGCAATAAGCAACGCCTTTTTGACATTATCAAAATTATAAAGAGGCTCTCCCATACCCATCATGACCAGGTTACTGACTTTCCTGTTAAAGTCAGGAGCCGGCCATTCGCCAAAATCATCCCGCACCAACATTAATTGTCCTAAAATCTCAGATGGCTCAAGGTTCCGCACCATTCTTTGAGTGCCCGTATGACAAAAGCTACAATTCAGCGTACAGCCCACCTGGCTTGAAACACACAACGTGCCCCTCTCAGCTTCTGGTATATGGACACATTCGGCCTCTTGGGCATCATCAAATCGAAGTAGCCATTTTTGTGTTCCATCATCAGACTTTTGGTGTTGACTGATTGCTGGCCGAGCAAGCGAGAAATTATTGGCCAATTCGGATTGAAGATTTTTCGATATATTTGTCATTTCACTGAAATCTGAGACACCTTGATTATATATCCAGCGAAAAATTTGCTGAGCACGAAATGGCTTCACACCCAGTGGCTCAATAACTCTGGCTAAGTCAACCCGATCAAGCCCGATCAATGAGAGGGGTTCTCCGCTTTCAATGGCCGGTGATTGTAAGGCCGAAGGGTTGGAAGCCAATTTGGTCATAATACAGGGACCCTATTTTATCCCACAAGCCTTGCTAATTGCGTTGTGGGCAGCAGAAAATCCGACAAGTGAATATATGTCCGTGGTCCTAGTCGACCGGGAAGAAAGGCCGTCTAATGTCATTGTTCTACCCCTCCGCATTGCATTGACAAGCGCCCTATCCTGTTCAGCAGTTTGTAACCATGCTACATCTTTTTCTGTAAAAAAAAGAAATTTCGCCCCGCCTATCAGTGCCCTTGGCTCGCTATCTTTTTTGTAGGTATAGCCCGCGAGTACACTCACCTGATTTTTTACCTTTGACCACGGTCGGTGGGTCACATACAGCGCGACGTCGCCACGCTTTCGATATTTTCCCTTCTTTTTAATTGGCCTAGACCATATGTGACATGTTTTCTTATTTTTATTTTCAACGTAAGTTTCTGCATTCCAATTGCAAATCAAGCTGCGGTCTACTTCCCGACAATTTCCGAATCCACCTAGTTGGTTTACCTTGGTTCCAGCATAAGCTTCGTTCAAGCCTTCGGTATTTAAAAGCATAACAAGAAGCAAAATAAATTTTATGTAAGGCAAAATCATTAGCGAACCCCGATCCTCTGACACTAGTGGCGTACCATCCTACCACCATGCACATGGGGAGCCAATTCCTCAACCGGGCCTCCTACCGCTTCGGGCCGCGGCGCAAATCTACCGCGGGTTATCAACCGGTCATACATCAGAATTGCACCTGCAATGCCGACATTAACACAAAATTTTGTTGGTATTTTCACTACGAAATCGCATCGGGAATTTACTTCAGGAGATAAGCTTCCTTTTTCAGGCCCGAGAATATAAGCAGCACGTTCAGGGTGGTTAAAGCTCGGCAGATCTACTGCCTCTTCCATCAGTTCGACACCGACCAACTGACAATCGCGAGGCAACACAAGTTTTGAAGCTTCTGGAAACTCGTAAAGAGGAAGATGCTTAACGGTACGAGACGTATCTGCCTTTTGAATCTCCTTAAGATCAACTGCAGGCGCAATAGCAAAAATAAAATCCGCTCCAAAAGCGTGAGCTGATCGAAAAAGGTTTCCCACGTTCATCGGTTTAGAGATATGTTCAACTCCTATACCAAAATAACCTCGCATCCTAGCCCTTCCACTTTAATTTTCACAACGTCACATAAATGACTCTAAATATAAAAATTAAGCAAATACGTTTGCCAGCCTGTCCATTGCAGTTGATAATTCACCACTATCACGGGCAAAACAAAGCCTCAGCCAACCATCGCTTTCCCGACCGAATGCTGTACCCGGCGCAAGCCCAACACCCACATCAAGTACTACTTGCTTTGCAAACTTTAGTGAGTTTTCCATCCCATCCAGAGCGAAAAATGCATAAAAAGCTGCCTCGGGCGCTCGATACCGAACCCGGGGCCATTCAGACATTGCGGTGCCTACAATATCTCGACCTTCCCTACACAGGTCTACCATGTCAGCAATAACATGCTCCCCATCCTTTAAAGCAGTTATACACGCTTTCTGCAGAAAAGCTGGAGTGCCACTGGTATTGAATTCGATCAAATCTGAAAATGGCTTGGCGAATGAAGGAGGGTGGGTCAGCCATCCCAACCGCCATCCAGTCATCGCCCAATTTTTTGAGAAGCTATTAACTACTAGCACTGAATCTTCTGGTTCAATTATCTCGAGAAAAGAGGGAGCTGCAGGTCGGTCATATACAATCCGATTATATACTTCGTCAGCTATAATCCAAATATTACGCAGACGGCAAAACTCAAGAATTTCTTTTTGTTCTCGATTTGACATCATCCAGCCTGTAGGGTTTCCTGGCGAATTAATAAATATTGCACGCGTATTTTCAGTGCACATAGCAAAAAGGTGTTCTATGTCTAAATGCCAACTTTGTGCGTCATCGTCCTCGTATCGGAGTGAGTGTTGACAGACCTCACCACCCATAATGTTTACTGCCGCCTCAGCATTCGGCCAAACGGGCCCAACCAAAATCACTCTATCACCAGGGTCTATTACAACCTGCATAGCGATCATAATTGCAGTCATACCAGAGGATGTAACAGTAATTCTATCAACACCAACCGGCAGGCCATATAAGCGTTGGCTATAATCAGCCAACGCTTCCCGCAACTCAGGCAATCCCCTTTTATGAGTATAAAAGGTATAACCCTCGCCCATAGCAGTTGCAGCTGCATCACAAATAAAGGCAGGTGTTTTTACATCAGATTCTCCATACCAAAGAGGTATCACATCAGGATTATCCAATGCCATTTCTGAAACCTGCATGATCTCTTGGGTTTTAAGTGCTTTAATTGCGGATCGAATGTTGGCCCTAGGATGTCTTTGATTTTTTACCACTATGATTTCAATTCTATGATATTTTGAAAATTTTCAAGCGCTTCCGGATTTTCAAGCGCCTCCTTATTTTTCACAGGCAATCCATGAACCACGTTGCGCACGGCTAACTCAGTTATTTTTCCAGATCGCGTACGAGGAATATCGGCGACTGCGATAACTTTCGCGGGAATGTGGCGGGGTGAGCAATTTTTGCGGACACGCTCCCGAATTCTAGCCACCAAACTTTCGTCGAGCTCTTTACCTTTTGCCATCCTGACGAAAAGTATAATTCTTGTATCATTATCCCAATCTTGACCAATACAGATTGCTTCCTCAATATTTACGAAAGTTTCAACTTGACGGTAAATTTCCGCAGTTCCGATTCTCACGCCTCCTGGATTAAGCGTCGCATCCGAGCGCCCATAAATTATCATACCTCCATTTTTGGTTATCTCAACAAAATCACCATGGCACCAAACGTTTGGGAAACGTTCAAAGTATGCCGCATAATAACGGCTTCCATCTGGATCATTCCAAAACCCAATTGGGAGCGAGGGGAAAGATTCAGTGCAAACCAATTCTCCTTTTCTACCCCTCACGGGCCTGCCATTGCTATCAAATACATTCGTGGCCATTCCTAAAGCTAGTGCTTGTATCTCTCCCCGATAAACAGGGGCTGTCGGATTTCCACAAACAAAACATCCGAGAATATCGGTGCCTCCAGAAATCGATGACAGGCAAATATCACTTTTAACGTTTTTATAAATGTAGTCGAAACCCGCAGGCGCCAGTGGTGAACCGGTCGAAGCAAATGTACGAAGTGCTCCAAGATCGTGACTTTGAGAAGGCTGAACTCCACGTTTGACCAAGGTGTCGATATATTTAGCTGAGGTCCCAAAGAACGTCATCTTTTCTTCTGATGCAAAATCAAAAAGTATGTCATCTTTGGCTGCAAAGGGTGATCCATCATAAAGAAGCAGTGTTGCTTCTGAAGCCAATGCACTCACTAACCAATTCCACATCATCCAACCGCAGGTAGTGAAGTAGAAAACACGATCATTAGGCTTTATGTCACAATGTAGCTGATGTTCCTTAAGATGCTGCAGCAATGCACCCCCTGCACTGTGCACGATACATTTTGGGACCCCAGTGGTCCCAGACGAATACATGATAAACAGGGGGTGGTTGAAGGGCCTGTGCTCAAAACTTATCTGATCTTCGGTCCGATCTATTTTGAAATCGCTCCACAAAACTGAATTTTTAATCGGTTTTATATCTGGCACTGATTCTGAAAATGGAACCACTACAACCTGCTCCACACTTGATAATTCGGCTAATATATCCTTCACGCGCGGCAGGCTGGCATGCCATTTTTGATCATAAATATATCCATCAGTAGTAAACAAAACCTTAGGCGTCACCTGTCCGAATCTATCCAGAACACCCCTAGTCCCGAAGTCAGGCGAACATGAAGTCCAAATTGCTCCAAGGCTCGCTGTAGCCAACATGGCAACAACTGCTTCAGGACTGTTCGGTAAAAATCCGGCACAACGGTCTCCGGGCTCAACTCCAGCCATTTTAAGGGCCGCTGCAATTCTCGAAACCTCTTCATATAGTTCGCGCCAACTTAATCGTCTCTCTATTTGATCCTCTGCGCGAAACACTAGAGCTTCTCCATCATCTCGACGGCGCAAAAGATTTTCTGCAAAGTTTAGTTTAGCATCTGGAAAAAATTGTGCGTCTAGCATGCTGTCTCCATCGACTAGCACACGATCACCTTTAGTTTCAGCTATGACACCAGTAAACTGCCACACAGCAGCCCAAAATTCCTCTTGCCTAGAGACCGAGAATTGATGCAGTTGTGAATAACTACTGAGAGATACTTCGTACTCTTCTTCTAACCAGTTCCGGAATGCGGTCATATTTGCATTTTTTTTACGGCTACAGTCGGGTCGCCATAGTGGTTCTGCCACGCACATCGCTCCTTCTCAATTCTATCCCATCAAAATTCTTATCTGTCACAAAGAGCTCACCAAAAATCCTCGTATAGATATAAAAGCCGAAACAGCATATTCTAAGTTGCCGTGACCAAATCTTATTTTTTGCCCCACAGAATTCGAGTAAGCAGAAAAAATAAACAGAAAATGATGATTTTGCCAGTCAATCTAAAAAGTCGTTGGGATCGTACGCCAGAGAATCTCCGCGGCGCAATGTGGATGCTATTTATGGCAATTTTTTTTGTAGCTGCAGACAGCATAATCAAAATATTAAGCCGTCGCCTAGATCCTATAGAAATAGTATTTTTTCGAAATATTTTCAGCATCCTCTGGCTTATACCCGCAATCGCAAATGCGGGGGGGTTCAAAGCTTTTCAGACTAATTATCCTTGGCTTCAGCTAACCCGAGCTACGCTCGGTGGCATTGCCATGATCTGTATCTTTTACAGTCTTAAATTATTACCACTCGCTGATGCTACAGCCGTAATGTTTTCAAGGGCAATTTGGATGATCCCATGCGCTGTTTTATTATTAGGTGAAACTGTTCAGTGGCGTCGTTGGACTGCAACCATTGTGGGGTTTATTGGCGTAATATTAATGGTTCAGCCAACCGAGCTTCTAGATTTTAATAGTATTAAAATAGGTATGATTTTCGCACTAACCAATGCATTTCTCGCTGCAGTTATTTTTACCTTAATTAAGATTTTAAAAGGTAGGGGAGAATCAAATCTTACGATATTATTGTGGCATGCCTCGATTTCAATTTTAATGACATCCATTCCGACATGGTTTCTGTGGATTACGCCGACGCCATTTGAAATTTTATTACTAATTGCGCTGGGTCTCATTGTCACTTTGGCTCACTCGTGTTTGATTCAAGCGCTAGCAGTCGGCGAAGCGACTGCAGTCACACCATTTGAGTATTCACGGGTGTTATTTGCCGGTTTAGTGGGTTTTATTTTTTTCTCAGAGGTACCCTCAATATGGAGTTTCGTGGGTACACTGCTGTTAATTGCTAGTGCTTTGTATATTGCAAGACGCGAGTCATTGGCCGACAAAAATCAGAAAGGCTAAAAAACTGATCTCAATCTTTATTAGCAGCTCGCCACATCGCGGTGCGTTTTTTCGCATCAATAATTTGATCAGAAGACATTTCTTCTTCTATCGCCAAACGATTTTTCATAACCATTTCACGGCCCTCACCTTCAAGGTGATCGGCTGCTAAGGATAGCCATTTCCAAGCCTCTACAATATCCTGTTTTACACCAACACCGGCATAAAAGAATGTACTGAGGTTATTTTGGGCTTTTCCATGTCCATTATTAGCTGCGCGCTGAAGCCATTGAGCCGCTTTCGATGCATCTTTCGGCACACCTTTTCCAAACTGGTAAAATATGCCGAGATTGAATTGTGCAGAGGGATTATTGCCATTAGCTGCTTTTTCAAACCAATAAGCGGCCGCGTTCAGATCAGAGGGACGGCCAAGTCCTTGTTCATATATTGTCCCCAACATGAACTGAGCCCGCACATTACCTGATTGGGCTAAACTATGAAACAATTGCGAAGACTTGAAATATTTCTTTTGCAGATGCATGCGCATGCCATCCGAAAAACTATCTGCCAAACTTGGTAACGACCATAAAAGTATAGCGACTGACATAAACGGCACTACAATACTACGCATGTTCTTTCTCCTGGTTCGTTGTCATTTCGTGCACAGTAGCATCTATAAATCTTGCTAGGATAATATCCCTTTCGCTGAGGCCATCGCACTCATGAGTCGTTAGTGTGACCTCAACTTTTCCATAAATATTTAGCCACTCGGGATGATGATTAATCCGTTCAGCCTCCAATGCTATCCGCGTCATGAACCCCCACGCTTGATTGAAATTATCAAACTTAATAACTCTCTTGATAGCGTCACTTTCTTCCAGTTTCGTCCAGGCCGGTAATTCTGATAACATCAAGGCCTCAGCATCGGCTGGTATTTTTTCAACCATCTTCATTATTCCTCGGAATCTTCATTTTCAAAACTTTACGTTAACCAAACACCAGCATCACGGCTAGGTGATGCTACGATTCTTGAGCACGACAAACGCTTTTTTGTTTGCTACATTATTTGAGGTACCTCACCACATTTATGTTTACCTATCGTTAGTCTAGTGTACAAATTCAATACCTTAAATAGCAGCTCAAAGAATGCAGGTGGCCTAAACCAAACCGTGTTCATGAGTATTATAAATCGTAACAATTATTTCAGGTGAGAATGAATGAAAATCATACCCCTCGGTAAAAAATTGGGGGCGGAGGTTATAGGCATAGATGCTAGCAAGCCGATCACACAACGCCGCGCTGAACAGCTTCGCGAAGCTCTTCAAAAATACTTGGTCCTTTTGTTAAGAAACCAAACATTACCTGTTAGCGAGCATGTTATTTTTGCTCAAGTCTTTGGCGACCTTGGAAAGATAGCTGATACTCTTCTCGGTCTTGGAAAACGGAAATATCCAGAGGATGATATCCCTGATTGTGTCAGCGTTATTTCGAACATTAAAGTCAATAATGAGCCAATTGGAAGTCTGGGTGACGGTGAATGTTTCTGGCATTCTGATAGCTGTTTTTCTGACACCCCGCCTTCTGCAAGCACTTTATATTCAGTTGAAATACCAGATAACGGAGGCAACACAGCCTTCCTTAATATGGTGGATGCGTTAGAAACTTTGCCTAGTGACATTCGAGCTCAGGTTGACGATTTGTCAATACGACACTCACAAGTCTATGACAGCACGGGAACCAAGCGCCCAGAGTTTGATGAGGCCAGCGATATTACTAAAAATCCGGGTCCAACTCACCCAATCGTCCGAACTCTACCCGAAGAAAATAGGCAAGTTCTGTACCTAGGGCGGCGGCTTGGCGCTTACATTCCTGGTCTAACGGTGAAAGATAGTGAAGATCTTCTGGACGTACTTTGGGCGCATACAATTCGGGAATGCCGCACATGGTCACATCAGTGGTGCCTCGGAGATCTCTTGGTCTGGGACAACCGAACTACTATGCATCATCGAGATTCTTTTGACCCAAGCCAGCGGCGCCGTCTGCACAAAGTTCAAGTTGCTGGAGAACGGCCCATATGAAGATACACTGTTTGGCATGATAATTCTTTGAGCAAGCCTCACTAAGCAATGAGCATAGATAAACTTTTATTTTTGATTAATTGGGGCCGTGAAATTATTAATCGAATGCCTCCTGGTTGATCCGCTTACTTAAAGGCCGAGAAATCAGGAATCTAAAGAAAAACTGTGAGGACACCCGTATAACCATATAAGCGATTGTTACTTATCTCTCCATTCGCAAAAAAACCAACTAACGGGAAGTCGCCCAATTCGGACGATATTATTTTTAGTTCCTCGCTATCAGACCCGAATTGATTCGGCCCTCTAGCACAACACGAAAAATATAATCCTCCTCTAATCGCACCAATCTCAGTTCGAGACTTTATGTCACTAAGCATACGTTTCATATCGTTGATTGCACTATCATGGTCGCGACGACAAAACATTATTTGGTCGCCAGCGGTGACGTAGTCGCCAATCGCCACAACACCAGTTTCAGAATCGACTCCCACAAGATTGCGAACGAGGTAGTCACCCGTGTCACTGCCCGTAACTGGCAATGCAACAAAAATATAACCAGCTGCGCGCTTCAAATCGCGGGCCAAAACTTCTCCAACATCTTTCTTAAACACATCGAGTGCTGGCTTTCCATCAAGTTCAATCAGGAGATTTTGATCTGCAGCGGTAATTCTATGTGGGCTACTGATCAGCGAGCAACCCTGCGTCACTCCTACCTGCGCCGGTATTTCGTCTAATGCAAGCATGGCACCCGAGAGACCTCCCTCGCTTACGTCATCCGCCAGCTGAAAGAAGTTTTGTTGAGACGCCGTTAGTCCCCCGACTAGGAACCCCTCGGTTTCGGAGGATATTTTCTCAATGAGATCATTAATGTTTTGATTCCTCGGATCTCCATGGACCACCGTTAAAGGCGATAAAATATTACTAAGCCAAGATGCATGCTCATCGGTAATGGCTGTAATACTATCGGACACATTATCGAAGATGCGGAACGCTGAGTCGCGCGCAGGTATGATCATTGCCACCATTGCGGGTTCGTCAAAGTATTCTTTGCTCGTAGTACAAACCCCAAGCCCTACTGTTCCAACCCAATGATCAACTCCAATTCTATCTTTAAAGAAGTTCGATATATCACGTAAGTTGGCACTAAAATGATCCGTAACGTAAAGGAAGCCCAGTCTATGTTCAGGGCCAGCGGACTTCAGCTGGGTCGCGCAGTCTTGCGCTACTGACTGCCAATCCGGCCCCGAACCATGTGCGCTAATAAACGGTGCTGAGTTACTCATCGTATTTTCTCCAGTGAACGTTTGACTGTAGACAAAATTCCTTCAACAATAACCTTAATGCCACTTTTGTTCGGATGGATTCCGTCAACAAGATTGAGCTCAGGTTTTGAAGCAACCCCGTCAAGAAAAAAAGGGTAGAAATCGAGCTTGTGGATACTTGCAAGATCGGGAAAGATATTGTCGAAAGCTGCTCCATAATCGACCCCTAGATTTGGAGGAGCCCGCATCCCAGCAAGCAGGACAACTGCTCCTTTCGCTTGTATCCGGCGAATGATTTTTGACAAATTATTTTTCGTTACCTTTGGGTCGAGTCCGCGCAATCCATCATTAGCACCAAGTTCTAGAATTACAAGATCGGGATTGACTCGCATGACCCAATCAACGCGCGCAACTCCCCCGGCAGTGGTATCTCCTGAAACCCCAGCGTTAATGACGATGACATGATAGCCGTCTCGTTTTAATGAGCGAGATAATTGTTCTGAGAAATCATCGTACTTTTGAAGCCCTAGACCAGCGATTAAGCTATCCCCAAAAGCTAATATTTTTATAGGTGCGCGACTAGGTTCAGACAACGCAGGTCTATCTGTTAGCGATGACAAGACCAAAAAAAATAACAGTACTGCATTGAAATAAAAATGACGTGATGCATATGAATTTGTGATTTCACCGTACCTCCATAGAAAAAATTATTGTAGACTTTTAGATATGTCACAGGCAAAAAAGATCGAGCCACTTGTAGAACTTGAGATGGTAAACCTTGTACTGGGTGGCCCTGCAAGCCAGGTAAAAATTTTAAAATCTGTAAATTTAAATATCTTAAATAATACAACAGTTAGCGTTGTTGGGTCGTCAGGATCAGGCAAAACGTCTTTGCTACTATTAATAGCCGGACTAGAAAAGGTTACTAGCGGTCGCATCAGAGTCAACGGAGAAGATATCTCTGCGCTATCGGAAGATGCACTCGCTTCATTCCGGCGCGATAATATTGGCATAGTTTTTCAATCTTTTCACCTAATCCCGACAATGACAGCGTTAGAAAATGTAGCAATTCCCCTTGAACTAGGTGGGAATATGAATTCATTCTCAACGGCTGAGCTCGAGCTCTCCCATGTTGGACTCGAGGACCGTCTTGCTCACTATCCGAGCGAATTATCTGGTGGAGAGCAGCAACGCGTGGCTATTGCTCGGGCTTTGGCTCCTAAACCAAAATTAATTTTAGCTGATGAGCCAACCGGCAATCTTGACGGCGAAACGGGGTCTCAAATTATTGATTTATTATTTTCGCGCACTGATGAATGCCAATCAACATTGATATTCGTAACGCATGATAACGGGTTAGCAAATCAGGCCGACCGTATGATCCGGCTCCACGACGGTAAAATCGAGACTGATAGCAACGGCTAACAGCAATATGTGTAAATCTAAAACATTACGGATGGCATGGAGATTGGCCAGAAGAGAGTGCCGAAGCGGTATTCGTGGTTTCAAGATATTCGTAATGTGTTTAATGCTAGGTGTCGCATCTATAGCCGCTGTCGGTTCAGTATCTGAAGGTATAAAGGCAGCAATAGACAATGATGGACGACTTCTACTTGGCGGCGACGTAGATATCCGTCTTACACATAACCCAGCCACAAAAAAACAGTTGGTTTGGTTAAGGCAAAATTCATTATCGCTATCGCACGTGGTCCAGATGCGCGTTATGACGCAATCGTTAGACAAGATGCAAAATATTCTTGCGGAACTTAAAGCAGTAGACAGGTTTTACCCACTGTTTGGGGGCTTCCACTTAAAAGGGGCTGTGTCCCTACCAACGGCATTATCATCAAAAGAGGGAAAATATGGGGTTGCCGTTGAACAACAAGTTCTGAACAAACTCAACCTAGTCGTTGGTGATAAAATCTGGATCGGCGCTGAAGAATTTGTTATTCGAGCAATTATTGATCGGGAGCCCGACCGCAGCTCTCAGGTCTTCCGACTAGGCCCTCGCGTAATAATGTCGATTGGAGGATTGAAAGCGACTGGTTTGATAAAACCCGGAAGCTTAGTCAGATTTCATTACAGAGTCGGGCTTAATAAAAAATCGGTGCATGCGCAATGGGTTCGACGCCTAAATGCAAAATTTCCAGAGGCGGGGTGGCGTATCCAGACGATTGAAAATGCAGCACCCAACGTGCAGCGCTTTACAGAACGTGTGGCACTTTTCCTCAATCTGGTTGGCTTGACCACATTACTTATCGGCGGAATTGGGATCGCTATTGGGGTGAGAAGTTTCATAGAGTCCCGCTTCACCACTGTGGCTACACTTAAATCGCTCGGAGCATCGGGTAATCTAATATTTGCGGTTTACCTCATCCAAATTCTTGCAATTGCGAGTATCGGAACCATCGCAGGCCTTGCGCTAGGTATAGCATCGCCCCTAGTATTAGGCCCCTTTTTGGAGAAATATTTAGGGGTGTTTAGTGCCTTTGGTATCTACCCAAACGCCCTTTCAAAGGCAGCCCTATTTGGCTTTTTGACTTCTCTCATTTTTTCTATATGGCAGCTGGCCCGCGCTCGAGAGGTGGCGGCAAGTTCATTATTCCGACACGCAATAAACTCTCCTAATGGTCGGCCGACAATAGGGATAATCGTTTCACTAATTCTGTTATCAGCACTGCTGACGTTTATAGCCATTATAACAGCGGAACCGATGTCTGCCGGTCTTTGGTTCGTTCTGGGAACCCTACTTGTTTTGTCGACTTTCCATTTTTTGGCAAAGTTTCTTGTCATGTTACTGCGTCAGTTAAAGTTCCGTACAAAGCTTATTAGCACTGTTGCATTAAATAATTTATGCCGGCCCGAAACTCAAACGCCTGCCGTCATACTGGCATTAGGCATGAGCCTCTCGGTGATAACTATAATTGTTTTAATCGAAGAAAACATCAGGCTCCAAATCGATAATACTATTCCCAAAGCTGCGCCTGCTTACTATTTTATAGATATACAAAGTGATCAAAAAAATGCGTTTGCAGAAATCGCTGAAAACCACCCCAGCGTATCCAAGATTAATAAAGTGCCAATGCTGCGTGGCCGGATAATAAAATTAGCTGGTGTGCCAGTGGAAAGGATTAAACCCTCACCAGAAGTAGCCTGGGTACTGCGCGGAGATCGGGGTATCACTTGGTCTAACCGCCCGCCTGAAGAGGGAAGCACCGTAGTAAAAGGCGCTTGGTGGCCGGTGGGTTATGAGGGTCCGCCGCTAGTTTCCTTTGATAAAGCTAAGGCCGAAGCTTTCGGCTTAGACATAGGCGACACGCTAACAGTCAACCTTTTAGGGATCCCGTTAACGGCTCGCATAGCTAATCTCAGAGATATTAAGTGGAATAGTTTGTCGATTAATTTTCTTATGATCTTTTCCCCTAATGCTGTCAAAGAAATACCTCTATCCTACGTTGCAACCGCGCATTTTTTGCCTCACTCATCAGAGTTTGAAGAATTGGCACTGGCAAAAAAAATCACGCAAGCACTTCCCAATGTTTCAGCAATTCGAGTTAAGGACGTGCTTGCTGATATTAAAAATATGATTGGAGATATTGGGGTCGCCGTTCGCGTTATAGGTATGATCGCTGTGTGTATAAGCGTGCTCGTACTCTCCAGTGCCATCGCCGCCAACCACAATCGCCGCGTTTATGAAGCTGTAATCCTAAAGGTTTTGGGCGCATCACGGCTTCAAATCGTAAGAATTTTTGCTTTTGAATTCATTTTCCTAGGAATAATTACAGCTGCACTCTCGGCATTGGTTGCAACTGGTGTGAGTTGGGGCCTAGTGGTACACGTCATGCGCGCAGACTGGACATTTTTGCCAGGTACTCTAGTTGTTACGCTAATGTTGAGTCTTACATTCACCATCACTGGTGGGCTATTAGCGACCTGGCTAGCACTGAACGATAGATCAACTAAATATTTACGAAATGAATAATTATCGGTGTCGTGTTAAAATTAAATGAAATTATTCAGTTTGTTACAAAATACCCTATTGAAATTAAGTGTCATTTTCCAATATGCTATATATAGTTAATCATTGTCTTTATGGACGGAGTCACAAATGAGTTACGATCCGCAACATTCACAGCACGCTCAAACGTTGGGTGTCACGGCTACGCGAGATGAAATCGATGCTGGCCTTCGAGCATACATGCTCCGCGTTTACAATTATATGGCGCTTGGAGTGGCATTTACGGGCATAGTCGCTCTGGTGGTAGCCTCTTCACCAGCCCTTATGCAAACTATTGCGTTGGGCCCGTTTAAATGGGTGTTGTTTATTGGTATTCTAGGTTTAGGCTGGTTTGCACCAAAAGTCATTCTAACTGGAAGCTCTGTAGCTGGCCATGCTGCCTTTTGGGCATATGCCGCGATGTGGGGCGCGCTTATTGCACCAATGTTCTACGTCTACACTGAAGCTAGTATAGCACGCGTATTTTTCATCACGTCAGGGGCTTTCGCAGGCCTCAGCCTTTATGGGTACACGACGAAGAGAGATTTGGCACCCATGGGTCGGTTCCTTGCGATGGCTTCAATAGGCATACTCATAGCATTAGTGGTCAACATGTTTCTTGAAAGCAGTGGTTTTCAGACTGTACTGTCCATTGTGGTTGTTCTAGTTTTTGCCGGGCTGACTGCCTACGAAACACAAGCAATTAAAGAGTCTTATTTTCAAGACGACTCTCACGACATACAATCCAAAAAAGCAGTTTTTGGTGCTTTTATCTTGTACGGCTGCTTCATAACATTATTCATATGGATGCTACACCTTTTCGGCAACCGCGAATAACAGTCAATCATTGAACCTAAAAAGCCGCCCCTAACGGTGCGGCTTTTTTTGTTCACCATCGACCAAAAAAATTTTAATATCTAAGCCTCCGCAATAGCCTTGGGATAGGCAACATAAATATGGCTTCCCAGAAAACACCTGCTGTCCTCGACCGCAAACCAGTCCCATCAGGAACCGTGGTATTCCGAGAAGGCGAAACTGGTAGTACCGCTTTTATCGTTGAATCCGGAAAAGTTGAAATTTGGAAAGGAAATGAAACAGAGCGACACCGCTTAGGCATAATCTCAAAAGGAGGCATCTTTGGAGAGATGACCTTGATAGATGGGGAACCTCGCATGGCATCGGCGACTACTCTCACAGATTGTGTCCTAGTTTCCGTTTCCGAGAGCATGTTCCAAGAAAAGCTTGATCAATCTGACCCATTTGTCGTAGCCCTTCTACGCATATTCGCGCACAATATACGGACCATAACAAAATAAAATCGTCAAACTCGAAATGGTGCCGCTTGCGTGACTCGAACACGCGACCCCCGCATTACGAATGCGATGCTCTACCAACTGAGCTAAAGCGGCCTCAAATCTAAGTGACAAGATAAGCCTAGCTAACGACGGGTACAATACACTTAGAGATTTGGCGTCAAAAAAATTGCAAAGTGGTCTGAGCACGGAAGCACAAAAATTTTTTAATTCACTCATTGAATATGCTGAAGTGTGGGATTAATTGAAGCTTATTTCCATTAAAACTGTCTGTTCGTAGGTGCTCTTGTTTAAGCCTTGATAGGCATGAAACCCATAGGAACCTGGCTAAATTTTAGCATTCGAGTTGCACATAATACAAAATTCGATAGTTAGCTACTTGGATCTTGATTATCCGGAAGACGCACAACACGCAGAGGGCGCGCCCATAAAAGCGTATCAAAATCACCACAATTTTTGCAACATGCCTGCCAAACAGCTGCCTCGGATCCACAATTATCGCAAAGCCAAGCTTCATCAAGTTCAGCAGATGCAACCCTATCTAACCAATAGCGGGATTGGTCGATATTCCCGAACTCACCTTCTTCGATTTCGGCCATTAAGCGACAAACTCGGCGAGTGGGATCACTTTGGTCTAAGAGAATCTTTAATTGTGCTCGAGCCTCCCCCCAAAGTTTAGCACCAATTGCAGCTTCGGTAATTGCTAAACAGCTCTCAAAATGTCCTGGATTTTTTGAAGCCAATACCTCAAAGCGTTTGACCTGCATGAGAGGATCTAAATCAGACTTTATTGAACGATAAGCAGCAGCTAAAGAAGGGTGGGGCTTTTTTGACCACAACTTCTCTACCAGCTTATCAGCCTTTTTTACTTTGCCCTCAAGACCCAGAAGCTCCGCTAATTTGACTGTTGCGATGATAAAGCCAGGCTCTAGCTTAACTGCCTCATTAAGAAGGGATAGCTGAAGATCCTTTTCACTGTTCCTCTCAGCTATACATGCCCTCTCGTACAATATGGCTGCATGCTGCCTATTGCCGGTCTTCAAACTAAGCTGTTTGCGGTTAATAGCTTCGACAATTGATTCTCCAGCATCAAACCAAAGACCATTCTTTATTTGCAAGTCTAATCTTTGCAACCAAAGTCCCTCAGCATTGGGATTAATGCGATAGGTTTCATTGGCTAACCTAAGCGCCTCAGAATGGTTGCCTATGCGAAGTGCCTCATTCATCAAGCCCCTTAAACCAAGTAAAGCTGTCTCAGGCTCTTGCCTTAAAGACTGATAAGTTTCCTGAACTTTTGCCGTATCGCCTGCAAGCTGAGCAGCTTGGGCCGCTAAAAGCTCAGCGCTTGCAGGGGAGTCTAGCAATGCGCTAGCTTTTTTTGCATGCCTCATTGCATCATCAGAGTTGCCAGATGCTAGTGAGATCAGACTCGCACTTAGTGCCTCATGACCGCGGCGCTGTTTGCCCAAAAAATTACGATGCCGTATCTGCTGCGGCATCCGCTTCGCTGCAACCCATGCCCTATAAACAAATGCCGATAGTAAACAGAATATTATGAAAACATGTAAAAATAAGGCCGCACTTGTATCAATGCGATGATCACCCCAAAAAATTGTTACTGACCCTGGGTTAGTAGCTAGCCATACCTCAGCTACAATCACAGTAGTTGCGACGATCAAGAAAATACAAATGCGAAAAACAGTCATGCTGCCCCGCTCTTTATTAATTGGCCTCGGGCTTAGCACCGAGTAATGCGCTCACATGCCAACGTAATTTTTCTATATGCTGTTTTACCTGAATATGCGCTCGAACATCCTCAATCCACGAACTAAAACTATCGAAATACACGTCTTCTCTCGATAGCAACTCCAAATGGTCGGCGGCACTCGCAAAATCTCCATTTGCTACTGCCACCTCCGCCATACTGAAAGGGGGTAATTTACCAGACCCACCGACCCTGCGAATAGAGAATAATCCTGTTAATTCAGATTTGAGTCGTTCCATGATGCTTTCGCTGCTGGACTTTTTTAAGTCCATAGTACGGTTTTTATGCGCCCTTTGGATTGCCAAATTATTAAAACTTGTGACAAGCATTAGAGGAGTTGGTACCCCTTGGTCTGCTCTTCTGGCAAGAACCTCAAATATTTGCTTTGGAACAGGTGCCGCCAAAGATTTTCGGAGGGACTGAAGCCGATTTTGATAAGGCCTACCGGCGAAAATTTCATTCTCCAGCTGCCCAAGCAATAGCGTTTGCAATGCTACACCCTTGGCTCCCTGCCGCCTTTCAAAAGACAGATTCTTTATTTTATTTTCCATCTTATTTATTTTGTCATTAATTTGACTAACTTGGCCCGCAAATTGGCTAAGCGCATAGTTGTTCTCTTTAGCTGAACTAAGTATCGATCCGTTTATTTTTTCAAGCCTCCGCTGGAAAAGATCAAGCCGAAGTTCGATATTTTCAATCTTGACCTCAAGTGGTTCGCGTGTCATTTCCTGCTCTATTTTAACAGGCACGTTATTTTCTGGCATTTTTGTCTCCTCACTGGATTTTGAAACAATCGGTTTTATGACCTTGACCCCCGATTCTGTTTCTTGACCCCCCAATGCGGGAACTTTTTTAATGGGATGAACTTGCCCACTGCCAGAAAAATACGACTGAATCCAATTACTTTCGGATAAAACAAACCATCCGCTCCAAGTAACAGCTGCAGCAGCCAAAAGTATCAAACCTCCGCTGCGCCAGTAACTTCGATTCTTTTCATTGGTCCTCGAAGCATCATGTGTGTCCGTTGATGGAGATGCTGGATTGTTTTTCTTTCTTACATCATTAATAGGATTGGTCTTTGGCCCTTCTAAACTCTCCTCAAATTGGCCAGAAGCCGAACCTGTCTCGTTACCAGAGTCTGGAGTGGATGTAAGCGTTACGGGCTCTCGATCAAGCTCTCGCAACACAGCATCTGATAAATTGACATTGTGTTTACGGGCCGCCTCTAAAATAGGCTTTCGCCTATTTAACGGTATGTGGCCACGCGATTTCCAGCCTTGAACAGTCGTTACTGGAATACCGAGCTTTGCGGCCATTGGTCTTATGCCACCGAAATCTTTGATTATCGCCTCAGCGCTGAAATTGTTAGACCGGCTAAAACCAGGCTTAGGCATTGACTCATTCATATGCTTTTAAACTCCGTTACTCAATTGTAGCGAAACATTTTCTAGGGCATCTAACAGCGCAGACTGTGTGGGAGCTGGCGCTGTTATGATCTGCCGCCATGGTAATTTCTCCAACTTTTCAGCTATAGCCTCACTTAAACATAGAGCCACGGAAGTCTCGAATTCCTTGCCAAAACCAGCTGAAAGGGCCAAATCAACAAACTGTACGGCGGTGCGCGGAGAGAAGAAAAGAGCAAAATCCATTTTACAGCCAGCCAGCGTTTCTTGACAACGCTCATTCAACACCCCTAATTCCTCAGCTTTATACAGCACCTCGCGCTTGTATTTGTATCCAGCTAACGACAATCTCCTTCCAAGGTCGCCAGCTAAGTGGCTTCCAGCAATATGAAGGAGATCGCCGCCCTGAGGGTCACATCTTGAAATCAATAAATTTGCAAGCTTGTTCACATCACCACCAGCACTTACAGTTTGCACGCAGCCACAGGCGCGTGCTGCAGCTGCGGTAACTTCACCGACTGCATAGGCAGGCAATGATGTATCTTTAGTTCGAGAAAAAAAAGAATGCACTCCATTTGCTGATGTGAATATCAGTGCCTGCACTCCGTCCAAAGAAGGTACAACACCTTCAAAATATGTTATTTTTAACATCGGAGATAACAAAGGGGAAAACCCTCGTTCTCTGAGTTCTGACTCAAGCACTATGGCGTCTTGTTGAGGTCGGGTTACTAATACAATCGGGGGTTTTTTGCGATCAATCATTAAAAACCTTTTCACCACGGGATTCGACAACTAGCGCTCGTAACTCCTTCCCCATTTTCCTCCCCAACAATTCAGCATCGCTGGCCTGTGCCGTACTTTCCATGCGATGAAGCCACTCGCCGTTTGGGTCGGCTATTAGAGCCCTGAGACGCATCTTTCCTCCAGGAATGTGTTCTGCTAAAGCACCAATTGGGGTGTAGCAGGAGCCACCGAGCTCCTGAAGCAAAGTTCGCTCTGCCAAGGTGGCTTGCATTGTTTCGAAATGGCATATTGGCGCAAGCAGGTCTGCAATTTTCTCGTCCCCTACGCGACTTTCAATCCCGATAGTCCCTTGGGCTGCAGATGGAAGCATTATCTCCGGCCCTAGTACTTCCATATCTTGGGAAGATAGTCTTAGCCTTTTCAATCCCGCCAGAGCTAGTAAGATTGCATCTACGTTACCATCCCTTAGTTTTTTAAGGCGTGTCTCAACGTTCCCTCGAAGCGAGACAATGTCTAATTCAGGAAAAGAATTTAGAATTTGAGCACGTCTGCGCGGCGATGTAGTTCCGACTACACTACCTGCAGGCAAAGTAGATAGCGAATTCCCTCTTGAGGATAAAAAAACATCGCGGGGGTCCTCACGCGGTAATACCGCCGCTAGGGTAAGGGCAGCCGGCAAATGGGTTTCCATATCTTTCGCAGAATGCACAGCAATATCGATTCTACATTCAAGAAGGGCCGCCTCAATTTCTTTAGTGAAGAGGCCCTTTCCGCCAATTGACGTAAGGGGTTTATCCAGCACAGTGTCGCCTGTGGTTTTTATCATTATGATCTCTGTGACGATTCCCGGATGTGCAATTTCCAAAGCTTCTATAACCAGTCTTGTCTGCGCCTGGGCCAGAGGTGACTCACGACTGCCAATTATTAGTTTTTCAATGCTTACCTTTTTCATAACCAATTAATACCCGATTGTGCTCAACAAGATAAGCATTTGCCGAAACCGACTCAAAAGCAGTACAAAGAGTAATGCGAGTACTAGGTATTGAAAGCTCTTGCGACGAGACCGCCGTGGCCATCGTTGATAGTGATAGGCAGATACTTAGTAATCAAGTACTGTCACAAGGCACTGAACACGAGGAATATGGAGGCGTTGTCCCTGAAATAGCAGCTCGCAGCCATCTCAGCCACATTGATCGTTTAATTAAAAAAGCCTTAACGGAAGCAAAAATAGATTTCCGAGACCTTAACGGAATTGCTGCTACCGCAGGACCCGGCCTCATCGGTGGTGTGCTAGTTGGGATAATGACCGCCAAAGGACTATCCATTGCAACAGGTTTACCATTTATAGCGGTCAACCATATGGAAGGGCACGCGTTAACTGCTCGACTAACTGGGACACTGGACTTTCCATATTTAGCTCTTTTAATTTCAGGTGGTCATTCGCAATTTGTTTCCATTGCTGGGATTAGCAAATATCATATTCTAGGTACTACAATAGATGATGCAGTAGGAGAGGCTTTTGATAAAACTGCTAAACTTCTTGGTTTAGGCTTTCCGGGGGGGGCAGCATTGGAAATAGCAGCAAAATCTGGAGACCCGACTCGATTTTCCTTACCAAGACCGATGCTAGGCCGACCCAATTGTGACTTGTCGTTCTCAGGCCTCAAAACAGCCGTCCGAAATGTTGTTGAAAAATATAAGGGAAAGCTGGATAACGAAGCCATATCAGACCTATCGGCAAGCTTCCAAAATGCTGTTGCCGATTGTCTTATTGATAGATGTACTAAGGCTGTGGGAGACTTTCGAGGAACGTACTCCACCGGTAATACTTTCGTGATCGGTGGGGGTGTGGCAGCAAATGCGTATATTCGTGAAAAACTCAAAAATTGTGTTCATGATCTTGGCTTTAGGTTCATTGCTCCACCAACTAACTTATGTGGAGATAATGGAGCGATGATCGCTTGGGCTGGCATTGAACGACTTCGCCTCGGCCTCATTAATAAACTAGATTTTCCGGCGCGACCACGATGGCCACTTGACGCACCGCATTCAGACGCCCATAGCTAGATTATGATTAAAATATCAATTATTGGAGCGGGTGCTTGGGGTACGGCGTTGGCCTGCATTGCACGTCGGGCAAACCACGAGGTTATGCTTTGGGCACTAGAGGATGAAGTTGTTCATTCAATAAATGCCGAAAAAGGTAATCCCATGTATTTGCCTGGAGTGAACCTTGACAAGGGTATAGTTGCGACGGGGGATATCTCCGAAGCTATCGCGCAAAGCCAAGTTGTCTTTTCTGTTGTTCCATCACAGTTCTTTCGATCCGTAGCAGAAAAAATTGCGGTAAGTATAGATCCTAGAACTCCTCTGGTAATTTGCTCAAAAGGGATTGAGGTGGAAACCGGCGCGCTAATGACAGAAATTGCTGGTGAAATAATACAAAAAAACCCGGTCTTGGTCTTATCTGGTCCATCTTTTGCCCACGAAGCAATCGCTGCCTCGCCCACAGCTGTCGCCCTTGCCAGCACACATCTTAAAGAGGCAGAAATTATCACCGGCTTGATAGGGACCAGCTGTTTTCGGCCTTATCCGATGGATGACCCAATTGGCGCCGAGGTAGGCGGCGCAGCAAAAAATGTACTCGCTATCGCATGTGGCATAGTCGTCGGCCGCGAAATGGGCGACAACACCCGTGCAGCTCTCATAACCCGCGGCTTATTCGAGATGGCTATGCTCGGTGTAGCAAAGGGCGCGAAGGCACGAACATTTATGGGACTTTCTGGTCTTGGTGACCTCACTCTCACTTGCAATGGCCTAAATTCACGCAACATGTCACTCGGAGTGGAACTTGGTAAGGGGAATCCCTTAGCTGACATATTGGCTAACCGCAATTCGATTGCAGAAGGCGTTGAGACTGCACGAGGCATCATAGCATTAGCACGAGAACTTAATGTCGAGCTACCTATTATGGAAGCTGTATACCGTATTTTGCATCACCAAGCGGACATAACCCAAGCTATAGACAATCTCTTAGATCGACCATTTACTCCTGAATTCAAAGGCCTAGATTGACCGCATTTCTACCCTGAGTTAGCATTCAATTTTTAACGTTTATTGGGAGATTTATTATGCTTTGGTGCATTACGTGCGTAGACAAGCCTGGAGACTCGACTGCACGATTATCTGTCTTGGAAACTCATCGTGCATATCTCAAAACACAAGAT
Organism: Pseudomonadota bacterium; assembly: GCA_036339585.1. Classification (NCBI taxonomy): domain Bacteria; kingdom Pseudomonadati; phylum Pseudomonadota; species Pseudomonadota bacterium. Next base: position 460,729 of record JAYZAS010000004.1, on the reverse strand, counting down.
GATAAAATAGTTATGTCAGGCGCCACTCTGTCGGATGACGGGGAAACTATGACGGGCAGCTGTTTTATAATCTCAGCTAATAGTCGTTCAGAAGCTGAGGCTTTTTCAAACGGTGATCCTTTCACAGCGGCCGGCGTATTCGAAAGCGTTAATATCACTCGAATGAAAAAGAGTTCGTTTTATCCTGATAATTATGAAAAGGCATAAATAATGCTGTTCGTGTGCTTCCTAATCGACAACCCAAATAGGGCTAATGTACGCAGGGAGTATTTGAAGGTTCATCGGAGTTATTTGAAAAGTCATAAGGATATAATTTATTTTGCGGGACCCCTTGAGAATGAGGAGCAAACAGAAAATGTGGGTTCGCTTTATGTAGTTGAACAGCCTACTCGCGCAGCGGCTGATGCATGGCTGGCTAATGAACCGTTTGCTAAAAACGATTTATTTAGCACAAAACATATTTTCGGTTGGCACCACTTGAAAGGTGACCGTAAATTATACCGGAGACTGTACCTGTACTTTCAGCTCGATGGAAAACAGTCGCATAACAAACGATCTCGATTTCGTGACGAGCATGTAGATTATCTTTTGGCTCATGAAAATCATTTGTTTGCTGCAGGCCCCCTATTCAACGACAGTGACAAGATCAACTTTGAAGACCGCATAGGGTCGCTCTTCGTTGTAGATTTTTCCACTCGGACTCTTGCCGATCATTGGCGCGAGCGGGAGCCTTACACGAAAAATAATGTCTACAACCAGACTTGGGGGTATGCCTTTAAAAATCTTTGGCTTGGTGCAGAAAAATCTGTGCAGAGGTCACTCTGACATCGCTATCTTTGAACTTTTTGCATCTTATAACATCAGAAGAGGTCATTTGTTGGTCAAGGTTTGCCCTAGTTACCAGTCATAATAAGGTCTGGGCTGAGGGAACAGCATTTTTCAGGGTGAAACCTCATATTGTTCAGAAATGACCATATAAGTACAATTTGAGACAACAAAATAAATGGTTAGATTAACTGGTTAAGCAATCAGCCATATCTCGCTTTTGCTGAGAAGCAATAACTGTACAAGTATCTTAGCCCACAAAATGATAGACCATATGGAAAAATATTTTAAACTCCCAACAACAACGAGCGTGAGATCGCTTTTAATATGAGCAAAAAAAGCTACTGGTCATGACTGAAGAAACTGTTCTAGGATTGCTCGCTGATATTCCCGACGGAGAAGGTAAAGAATACACCATCAAAAATGATGACGAGGAAGTTGGACTTTTTGTTGTACGCCAAGGAAACGCATTCTACGGCTACGTCAATTATTGCCCTCATGCGGGCACCCCTTTAAATTGGGAAGGTGACAGATTCATGACGCTCGACAGAAAACATATTTTGTGTGCCACTCACGGCGCGACATTCAATATTCATGATGGTGTCTGTGTTTCTGGGCCCTGCGTCGGAGATTGGCTAGCACCCCTAAATCTAAGACTTGACGATGGAGTGCTTGTATTGGTCCACCCTGAGTGAAGACACCAAGGGTTTAAAATTTCAATGGCGGTCAGGGTCGTTTAAAATTGTTAATGTAAGGGTGCTAATTATGCCAGATGAAATCTTCCCAGTTTCAATTGAAACAGCAAAGCAGGCGTTAGTAAATAAAGATAAATATGTCAAAATGTATGAGGAATCCATTTCAGACCCCGATGTATTTTGGAAGGAACATGGAAAACGGATTGATTGGATAAAACCATATACCAAAGTCAAAGATGTTTCATACTCTAGTGATGATGTACATGTAAGATGGTTTTATGACGGCACACTGAATGCCTCTGCTAATTGCATTGACCGACATTTGAAAACACGAGGCGATGAAACTGCAATTATTTGGGAATCTGATGATCCAGATGTTGATCTATACATCACCTACAATGAATTGCATGACAACGTTTGCAAATTTGCGAATGGACTGAAATCATTAGGCGCGAAAAAGGGTGACCGAATATGTATCTATATGCCTATGATACCAGAGGCTGCATATGCAATGCTCGCATGCGCGCGAATTGGTGCTGTTCATTCGGTTGTTTTCGGGGGTTTCTCACCTGACGCCTTGGCCGGTCGCATACAAGACTGTGGATGCAAAATAATAATAACAGCTGACGAAGGTGTCCGAGGGGCTCGCACCATACCTCTCAAAAAAAATATCGATGCAGCGCTGATTAACTGCCCGACGATTGAAAAATGTGTGGTGGTGAGACGAACAGGTAACGATATCATCTGGAAGAGAGATTGCGATATTTGGTATCATGAACTTGTAGCCGGGCAACCAAGCGTTTGCCCACCGGAAGAGATGAATGCTGAGGATCCACTCTTCATTCTTTACACGTCAGGCTCTACAGGAAAACCAAAAGGAGTCCTGCATACAACAGGTGGCTATATGGTTTATTCCTCAATGACCCATCAATACGTCTTTGACTATCAGCAGGGCCAAATCTATTGGTGTACGGCTGATGTCGGCTGGGTCACTGGACATAGCTACATACTTTACGGCCCCTTAGCCAATGGCGCTACTACAATAATGTTTGAAGGTGTACCCAATTATCCTGACACTAGTCGTTTCTGGGAGATATGTGACAAGCACAATGTAGAGATTTTTTACACTGCACCCACTGCCATCCGCGCTTTGATGAGGGATGGCGACGCGCCAGTAAAAAAAACGAGAAGAAACTCGCTCAAACTTCTCGGGACGGTTGGGGAGCCTATCAATCCTGAGGCTTGGCTGTGGTACCACAAAGTTGTTGGTAATGGCCGATGCCCGATAGTGGACACGTGGTGGCAAACTGAAACAGGAGGTATATTAATCACACCTCTTCCTGGCGCCACTGACTTAAAGCCCGGGTCGGCCACACTACCATTTTTTGGGATCGAGCCAGAACTAATGGATGCAGATGGTAACATGCTTGAGGGAGCCGCCTCAGGAAATCTTTGCATAAAGAATTCTTGGCCCGGACAAATGAGGACAATATATGGCGATCATGACCGATTTGTGAGTACATATTTCAGCACTTTTGAGGGGAAATACTTTACGGGTGACGGATGTCGTAGAGATGAGGATGGTTACTACTGGATAACCGGTAGGGTGGATGACGTGATCAACGTGTCAGGCCACAGAATGGGCACGGCTGAAGTCGAATCTGCTTTGGTTGCGCACCCGACCGTTGCGGAGGCAGCTGTCGTAGGCGCGCCTCATGATATCAAAGGCCAGGGCATTTACGCTTACGTTACACTTAATGCTGATACTGAACCATCCGATAAATTGAGAAAAGATCTTACTGATTGGGTCCGAAAGGAAATAGGTCCGATAGCAACACCTGACTGGCTGCAATGGGCGGCAGGCCTTCCTAAAACGCGTTCAGGGAAAATAATGCGCCGAATTTTACGAAAGATAGCGGAAGATGACTTCGGTGATTTGGGAGACACATCCACTCTTGCAGAGCCGGGCGTAGTGGCCGATCTTGTCGATAATAGAATGAACCGATGAAGAACAAAGGAGTGTTCATATGCAGCCGATTTGTCGTTGCATAAGTATCTAGTAATTAAAAATCCACACAACGACCGGCCTTTTCCCAATCACCATATCTTGTTGGCTCAAGCCCCTTGGGGCCGCCGATTTCTTTCGGCACAACGCCTTCTGCTTCCGCTTTCTCGCGCCATTTACGACCAGCCTCTTCTGCTTTACGCTCAGCCATACGCCTAGCATCACTGCCGGGCTCCTGCACGGCCTGAGTGCCGGTATCGGGGTTACTTTTCTTGCCCGGGGCGCGTTCTTCCGATTTTATATTGGTCGATTTCAATATATCAAAAATGTTTGCCATATGTGTAATATGGGTAATTCCCTTTGAAATGCCAAGGGGATAAAAAAATGAAGGGATATAAATGCTTCTCATAGAAGTTTAAACTTGAGGCTTTTTCTGTTGACAAAATCACCTATCAAGTTTGCCTCTCAAGATTCTGAGGGATTAAGGTCCCGCTGGGCGGCACTAGAAGCACTCGAGGGCGTGCTTGAAAGCCGCCGCACAATCAATGTTGCGCTAGACAATGCAACGGGATGGAAAAAATTAAAGTCTGAGGATCGTGCCTTTACTAAATTTCTAATTCTGGAAACAGTTCGGCATTTGCCGGAAATAGACCAGATTTATTCGCATTTTCTCAGCCGTCCACTACCACGACGCACACACCGTTTAAAACATCTATTGCGGCTTGGTACCGCGCAACTAGTTTTTTTAAAAACGCGACCTCACGCCGCAGTTAATACAACCGTCGCCCTTGCAGAACAATTGTTGAGTCAGAAATTCAAGGGGCTCGTAAATGCCCTTTTGCGCAAAATAGCGCGCTCTGACTCGAGGCTCAGTCCAGACGAATCAGCTCGAATAAATACACCTGACTGGCTCTGGAAAAGCTGGCGCAAGGAATATGGGGAAGAGAATACTTTGAAGATTGCCCAGCAACATCTGGAATTAGCGCCAACGGATTTGACAGTGGCGAAAGCATGTCCAGAACTTACTTCATATCTTAACGCGGAAACCTTGGAAAGTGGCAGTTTGCGCTGCAGAAACTTTGGCAATCCAGCCGATTGGTGGGGATACGCAGATGGTAAGTGGTGGGTGCAAGATGCAGCGGCTGCTCTGCCAATAAAACTCATTGGTGACGTTAGAGGATTAAATGTAATTGACCTTTGTGCGGCACCGGGAGGCAAGACGGCGCAACTAGCAATGGGTGGGGCTAACGTAGTGTCGCTGGACAGTTCACATTTACGCTCGGAGACCTTGAAGGCCAATATGAAAAGACTGGGTTTGGAATCTAATACCATCGTTTCCGACCTTCGGGATTGGGAGCCATCAATAACAGCTGATTTGGTGGTTTTAGATGCACCTTGCACTGCGACCGGAACGTGCCGCCGGCACCCAGAGATTTTAAGGCTTAGATGCGCCGAAGACGTCCATAAAATGGTGAGGATACAGAAAAATTTACTGGATTCCGGCGCTGCAATGGTTCCCAATGGCGGTACTTTGCTATACATAACGTGCTCGCTACAACCTGAAGAAGGACCAGACCAAGTTACGGATTTCCTCAACCGCTGGACAAATTTTGCCAGAAGCCCCTTCAAACCTCTAACTTGGAAAGGACTTGAAGGCGTTATTGATATGAACGGAGCACTTCGCACCCTGCCATTCCACTGGTCATCCCGAGGCGGAATGGATGGTTTTTTTGCTGCGGCGCTCAAACGCATTTCTTAATCTCCAGAAAGTATGAAAATGGAATACGCAAATCATGAACGCTTAAATGATCAATCTGGCATTAATTCAGCATCAGATCGATCATTCGGTGTGGTTTTTTCGGCGGTTTTCCTTCTCATCGGCGTCTGGCCCTTATTTTGGGGAGAGGATGCGCGGATTTGGTGCCTTTGTATAGCATTTAGTTTCTTTGCAGTGACGCTGGTAAAGCCTCAATTTCTAAGCCCTCTCAATAGAATCTGGGCAGCGTTTGGAGCGCTTTTGCATAAACTTGTTAACCCAATAATCATGGGGTTTCTTTTTTACCTTATAGTTACACCCACGAGCCTTTTAATGCGTTTAATGGGGAAAAGACCTTTGGACCTTCAGTTTGAACATAAGAGAAAAAGTTACTGGATCGAAAGTCCACCACCCAGCGAGCCATCGGTCAAAAGTATGAGAGACCAGTTCTAGGGGATTAACTATGTCTTTAATAAAAGAATTATGGCGTTTTATCCGTGTGAGGAAAAAATTCTGGCTTTTACCAATTATCATAATGATGTTTTTGTTCGGTGGGCTAATCGTTGTAACTCAAGGCAGCGCGGTCGCGCCTTTCATTTACACAGTGTTTTAAATTAAACATGAAAATACTTGGAATTTCGGCCTTTTATCATGACAGCGCTTCGGCTCTTATCGAAGACGGGAAGATTATTGCGGCCGCCCAAGAAGAGCGCTTCAGCCGTAAAAAACATGACAGCGACTTCCCTGCTCAGGCCATCGCTTTTTGTCTCAAAGAGGCAAAGACGAAGCCTGAAGATTTAGATCATGTTACTTTCTATGACAAACCATTTTTAAAGTTCGAGCGTCTTCTTGAAACATATTTAGCTTTTGCTCCTAGGGGTTTTTCAAGCTTTGCTATGTCTGTCCCAATCTGGCTTAAAGAAAAATTATTTCAGAAGAGCCTTTTGCAAAAAAAACTCGCAGCACTAGCACCAGATGTCGATTGGGAGTCAAAGTTACTATTCGCAGAGCACCACCAAAGTCACGCGGCAAGTGCATTTTTTCCATCTCCATTCGACGAGGCTGCTATATTAACTATGGATGGCGTGGGGGAATGGGCAACCACCTCAGTCTTCGAAGGAGAGGGAAATAATCTAGCTGTTTCTCGAGAAATTCATTTTCCCCATTCCCTTGGTCTACTCTATTCAGCATTCACCTACTATACAGGTTTCAAAGTGAATTCTGGAGAATACAAGGTTATGGGCCTGGCACCATATGGTACAGCTACTTACAAAGACAAGATTCTCAAAAACTTAATAGATCTGAAATCGGACGGAACATTCCGCCTAAATATGGAGTATTTTGATTATTGTACAGGATTGTGCATGACTAATGATAAATTTAATCAATTGTTTGGTGCGCCCCCTCGTTTACCAGAGTCAGCCATTACGCAGCGCGAGATGGATTTAGCCGCATCAATCCAAGCCGTCATCGAAGAAGTGGTGTTGCGCCTTACAAGATCACTCGGCAAACAGTTGCAAACAAAAAATCTCTGCCTTGCAGGAGGAGTTGCGCTTAATTGCGTTGCCAATGGCAAGGTTCTAAAAGACGCGATCTTTGAAAACGTATGGATACAGCCCGCTGCCGGAGATGCTGGTGGTGCTATTGGTGCAGCCTTGGCAGCTTATCACATTTATCTTGGCGGGGAGCGCCACGTTTACACTGATTTGGATGGTATGTCTGGTGCCTTCTTAGGACCCACTTTTGAACAATTTGAAATTGAAACTCGATTGAAAAACGTAGGAGCCGCCTTCGATGTTTTAAATGAGGATCAATTAATCTCCAAAACTGCAGACAAGCTCACCAGTGGAGAAGCAGTGGGCTGGTTCCAAGGCAGAATGGAGTTTGGACCAAGAGCACTTGGTGGGCGTTCAATTTTAGGTGACCCGCGCTGTCCAAAGATGCAGCAAACATTGAATCTCAAAGTTAAATATCGAGAGAGCTTCCGCCCATTCGCGCCGTCGGTACTAATAGAGGATGTGGCAGATTGGTTTGAAATTGATAAACCGAGCCCATACATGCTCTTTGTTTCCGAAATAAAAAAAAGCCGGCAAAAAAAAATGACTGCAGCTCAACAGGAATTATTTGGACTTGAAAAACTTAACATAGCGCGCTCTGATATTCCTGCTGTAACCCATGTAGATTATTCAGCAAGAGTTCAGACGGTACATAGTGAGACCAACCCTCGCTACCACAAATTGCTCCGGGCTTTTAAAAATAGAACAAAATGCCCGGCGCTTATCAATACTAGCTTTAACATTAGAGGTGAACCGATTGTCTGTACGCCAGAGGATGCCTTTCGGTGTTTCATGGGTAGCGAGATTGATGTTTTGGCGATAGGGAATTGTTTTCTTGAAAAGGAAAAGCAGAAGCATTCTCTTAGAATAGAGTACAAGGATGCATTGGAGCTTGATTAATGGTAGGAATTTTCCAACATCTATACTGTCGCGGGAAATAATGTATGTCTCAGGCAATTAAGATCGCGCCCTCAATTCTGGCAGCTGATTTTTCACAGCTTGGAGCCGAAATCCGAAAGCTTGACGAGAGTGGTGCAGATTACATCCATATTGACGTTATGGATGGTCATTTCGTCCCAAATATTACAATGGGGCCTGTGGTTGTTGAGGCGCTTCGCCCTCATTCCAAACAACCCTTTGACGTTCATTTAATGATCGAACCAGCAGATCCGTTCCTAACCGCATTTGCCGCAGCAGGCGCCGACATAATAACAATCCATGTAGAGGCTGGTCCGCATTTAGACCGCAGTCTACAGCATATTCGTGAGCTTGGAAAACGGGCGGGGGTATCTTTAAATCCTAGCACACCAGCTTCCGCTATCGAATTTGTTTTAGACGCCGTCGATCTAATATTAGTTATGACGGTAAATCCCGGCTTTGGTGGACAAAAATTTCTCCCGTCGCAACTCTCGAAAATTACTCAAATTCGCGAAATGATAGGGTCGCGGGCAATCGAATTGGAGGTTGATGGAGGCATTAACCCCAGCACTGCCAAACAAGTTATCGAAGCGGGGGCAAACGTTTTAGTAGCAGGCAGTTCAATTTTTAACGGCCCCAATTACGGCGATCGTATAACAGAATTGCGCCAATCAGCTTCATAGCTCTTCAATTTTGACATTAATTCCACTATCACTTTACTACCCCGATTGCAGAAATGCTCTTTCTGTGGTTCATAAGGTCTAGTTGTATTTATAAAATTTTTGTTTGTATCTTTTTAACATTCGTAGCCAATGGCAGGAAAAGGTCATACTTAGCCCAAACTTTAAATCCATAGGCCCTAAAAAGAATTTTAATCGCCTAGAACAGCTTAGCTCAGCACTACACCTCCATTATTTTTGGGAAAAAAGGTGGTTTTTAATCGCGCTGGCAATCGGTACGGGCGTTTTATTGTTGCCGACCCCAGATGGTCTCACTCCTCAAGGACACGCCGTTTTGACAATGGCGATAGTCGCAACAATTTTATTTATCACGGAACCCATTCCATTGCCGAGTGTTGCTCTTCTCATCATAGTCGCTCAAGTGATTCTCCTAGGTATCGACTCAACTACGGTAGCAAAAAGCCTTATGAATGACTCTGTTTTATTCATTATGGGCTCTTTGATGTTAGCCGTCTGTGTCGTTAAACAAAAACTCGACAAACGCATAGCTTGGTACATTGTTCGAATGACTGGAACAAAGACTGTTAATGTCTGCTTCGGAATCTCTGCGGTCTCTGGAGTATTAGCATCGTTCATCGGAGAACATACAGTCGCTGCCATGATGCTTCCGGTCGGTATTACCCTTATCTCTCTAACATCGGACGACCCCAAACGCGTTCGTAATTTAGCGGTTGTCCTGCTGTTTTCTATCTCCTACGGCTGCTCTGTTGCCGGCATTGCGACTCCATCTGGGGGAGCGCGAAACGCAATTATGATTGGCTATTGGAAAGAATTTTTTTTCGACCCAACAAATCCTGAAACGCAAAAATACTTGATTAGCTACCTTAAGTGGATGATCTACGCTTATCCGATGTTTCTTATACAGTTACCTCTTGTGACTCTTGTTTTAGTGCTATCGTTTCGACCTGAATTCAGAGACCTTAGTCGTGCTGTCGTCAAGTTAAGATCGCAGATCGAACAAGAAGGCGCCATGAGCGGCGGTGACTGGCTATCGATAATTGTATTCTTCCTAATTCTTATGGGCTGGATATGTTTTTCGGATCAGCTTGGCATGGGAACAATTGCCGTTCTTGGTGCAGTTTGTTTTCTTGTCCTTGGCATGGTGAATTGGCAAGACGTGAACAACGGTGTGAATTGGGGTGTGGTGCTTCTCTATGCTGCCGCAATATCTATGGGATTACAGATGAAAGATACTGGCGCAGCAATCTGGGTGGCCGAAAGTTTCTTGGAAACCTTAAAGCCACTCGGGGCCGATGAGGGGGTTGGCTTATGGGCTGCAGTTTCTGTTTTAACAACGGGGGTTACCAATACAATGTCAAACGGTGCCGCCGTTGCGGTTCTAGGTCCAATAGTACTCAATATGGCAACAGCTGCAGGCGAGAGCCCAATTTTATTGGGTTTCGTAACTACAATTTCATCAGCCTTTGCTTACTTGACAGTTGTTGGAACCCCCGCCTGCACTATTGTTTACTCATCAGGTTATCTCAAAACCACGGATTTCCTCAGTGTCGGCTGGAAAATGGCATTATTGTCAACCATTGTGATGCTTATAGCGGCTTGGTTTTACTGGCCAGCTGTTGGTGTATAGGAAAGCTAGGATTAAGCGATTATGGAATTAACTGACAAAGAGCTTGAAGAACGGCGAGAGGGGGTACAAGCTTTTCGGGTTCTTTTTTGTATAGACGGGTCCGAAGAATCGTATCAAGCTCTTCAATATTCAGCCACTATGGTGCATCCACTTGAAGCCGACATAGTCCTTTTATACGTGCGCCCTATCGACCATGGCCTTCGAACTGGGGGCTTACAAATCAGCGTTGCCCGACAAAAAATGCTCGATTGGGGCCTCGAGCTACCCGGGATACGTTACCTCAAAAAAGCGCGTGATAAGTTGATAGAGTGGGGTGAAATGGCTGACGATTGGGATTACCACCAGGCACATGCTGATGTTGCTGGCGATCCTTTGGGAAATAACTCTGTCGAGTACATCACTAAAAGCGGTCGCGAGGTTGTGCTTGAATTGAAAGTATCCGCCGGGATCGCGCTGGGTATTCTTGAAAAAGCTGAAGAGTCCCAATTTGATTTGATAGTTCTCGGTGCATCTGAACGCTGGCAAAGCGCCAACTTCAATCCTTTTCGAGACCCCGCTGTGGCGGAAAAAGTTGCTGTTCACTCTCCTTGCTCTGTTTTGATAGCTCGTGCGCTACGCCGGACTGGCCATGGCCACCTAGTTTGTACAGACGGATCAGAACGTTCAGAAATCTTGGTTAACAAAGAAGCCTTACTTGCAAAAAAGTCGAATTTTCCTCTATCCATCATATCCGTGGCGCGAGATGAGGATGAGGTTATTGTTGCGAAAGAATCAGTCTCAAGGGCTGAAGCTATTATTAGAGATTTAGGCGTAAAGATAGAAAATACTTACACTCCAGTTGGTGATCCCGTGCGCGAAATTATAGAGGTAGGAAAAAATTATTCATTAATCGCATTAGCTGATACTGGTAAGACCGGGCTCAGAAAATTTTTCATGGGTAGTGTTGCTTTTCAAGTAATGGAGCACGCAGAAAATTCGGTTTTGGTCGTGCGCTAACTTAAACTTTTAGCGCAACCAATCTTGTGGTGGGATATTTAAAATCGTACCTGTAACTTATTAAATAGAAGTGCTCGGCCACTAGGAAAACATGACACTGCGCCACAAACTCCTTCGAAACCTGATGAGAACGCCCGCATATAATGCAATACTGGGGTCTGGAGGGCAGAAAAAAGTAAGAGCCCCAAACACAATAAATTTTCCCCGGCCTCAGGATCTTTCAGTTGCTAACGCCATAATGCATGGTCATTTCACACTGGCTGGGGGCACCTGTGCAATAGACGATAATATATGGAAAACCAGTGGCCCAACCGAGACCTGGTTTGGGGCAGTCCACGGGTTCTTGTGGTTAAACGATTTAATTTCGCTTAAACATCCTGACACAAGCAAGAAAGCCGCCTTTCTAATCGATAAGTGGATAGATCAGCATTTTAATTATTCTATGAAAGTTTGGCGGTCCGACTTCACGGGGCGTAGGGTAATCAATTGGGCATGTTTTGCAAAACAGCTTTTTGAAGTAAGCGGTCCTAGTTTCCAGGATCGGTTTTGTCAGAGTATATCAAGGCAAATTAGACACCTCAGAAAAGCCGCGCAATTTGATTGCGATGGAGCAGCACGTATTGCCGCCCTTGTCGGATTAATTGCAGGCGAGACTATTCTTAGCAACCAAGGAGAAGTTTCCGGGCGTTCTGCCAAGGCTCTCAAAATCGAGTTGAAGCGCCAGGTCCTAGCTGACGGAGTTCACGGATCACGTTCACCAGAAGCTCATCTCGACGTACTGTGTGATTTAATATTACTCCGGGAGCTTTTAATGAACACTGGGGTTACGGTACCAGAGTCACTTTTCAACGCAATTGATAGAATGACACCGATATTGAGGTTCTTTCGCCATGGTGACGGTGCTCTTTCTCAGTTTAATGGGGGTGGAGAGACTTCGAGGGGCTTGATTGATCATGTCCTCAAGGTAGCTGCATCGAATGGCAAGGCACCAATGAGAGCCCCCCACGCAGGTTTTGAGCGCTTAGCAGCTGGCGATATGACAGTGATCTTAGATACCGGCACACCAAATCTTTTCCCTTCGCTCAACCCCTTGGGACATGCTAGTTCGCTTAGCATGGAACTGAGCGTTGGCACGGAGCGGCTTATAGTTAATTGTGGCTGCCGCTTAAACCTCAATTCAGATTGGCGGTGGGCTTGTCGTTTTACGGCCGCACACTCAACGTTGGTGGTAGCCGAAACTAATTCCTGCGAACTTATAAAGACAGGAGGTGCAAGAAAAACTCCTGTGATTGTTGACTCCGATCGAGGTGATGCTGATGGTAATTGTTGGCTAAGCGCTAGCCATAATGGATATGTATCACGATTTGGGCTCACCCATCGCCGCCGTCTTTACATTGGAAAATCGGGTTTGGACCTAAGAGGTGAGGATACACTCACTGGCGACAAAAACTCACCCTTTAAAATACATTTTCACCTCCACCCGGATATTGATGTATTACTCCGGCAAAACCGTACATCGGCCCTAATTCGAACAAAGTCAGGTTCTGCTTGGCATTTTCGGATTTCTGGTGGAGCGTTAAACCTTGAGGACAGTGTTTACCTCGGTGACAGAGCGTTTGCAAAACGGTCAAGACAGATTGTGGTCAGTGGCGAAACATTTGATGCAGCCACTACTATAAAATGGGCACTACAACCTGAAACTTTAGCCTTCTAGGAATTAAAGGGACCAATAACGCACTTTCTCCGGAAGCGGCACACCTCGCCAAATACCCTTTATGTCAGCTAACAATCCATTCGAGTGCAAGAGGCGTTCGGGATCAATATCACGGAATTCAGAGTGAGGGACTGCGCCGACGATAGCGCCATAAGTCCCTGTGACCTGATCCAAAAGCGAAATACCATACACCTCTTTTGTTTCTAAAGCATTTGCCAATGGGTCGTAAACATCAACTTCAAATCCGAGCTTCTCAAGCTCCTTAACAAGGTCTGCAACCTTGGAATTTCGGATATCTGGAACGTCTTCCTTAAATGTTATACCAAGAACAAGTATGCGGGTCTTGGCTGGACAAAAGCCAGCTATCCTTTTGGCTAATGCACAACTCATTCTATCATTTATTCGTCGACCCGCGAGCAAGATCTCTGGGGTTATTCCAGCGTTTTCAGCAACGTGCGCAAGGTAGTATGGGTCAACGCCGATACAATGTCCCCCAACGAGGCCAGGCCTAAAATCTAAGAAATTCCATTTGGTGCCAGCCGCGTCAAGAACATCTTGTGTGGATATACCGAGACGATCAAAAATCAGTGATATTTCGTTTACAAAAGCTATGTTTATATCACGCTGCGCATTCTCTATTACCTTGGCCGCCTCAGCGGTACGAATATCAGCAGCGACAAAGATATTGTCACCGTTTACAGATCCATAAATTGCTTTCAAAGTATTAGTGACGGAATCATTTTGCCCAGACACTATTTTTGTAATTTGATCTATCGTGTGGGTTTGATCGCCTGGGTTTATTCGTTCGGGTGAATAGCCCAAGAAGAAATCCTCACCCGACACAAGACCTGAAACACTGGACAAAATATTACCACAGATATCTTCTGTTACTCCGGGATATACTGTACTTTCGAATACAATTATTGATCCCCGATTCATAACCCTCCCAACTATCTTTGATGCACTTATGAGGAAACCTAGATCGGGTTTTGCATCCTTATCAATAGGGGTCGGAACTGCTATAATAAAAACTTCACTGTTGGACATATCACTAGGGTCACAGGTAAACCTAAGCCGTGCCCTCCCTAATTGAGTTCGGGATATTTCGCCAGTGTTGTCAAAGCCTGCCTTAATTTCTCCTATCCGCACTTCATCTTTATCAAACCCTATCACTTTGTAATTAGATGCTAACGCTACTGCTAATGGCAATCCCACATAACCTAAACCGATAACGGCTATAGATGGCTTTTTTAAGTCTGAAATTTTAGAATCACCCATTAAACCTTGCCTTTCAAACAAAACCGATAGCGGCTATACATCAAAACTTCCACCTACTCGGTTGATCGTTACCTGTCAAATATAAAGGGGTACCCGCACTTGACGTTCAGGCCCTGAACGGTCTATGTTCAGGGTCTGAACACGTTTGCTATATCAAAATTTTTTTGCCGCTACCTTTTGTGCTAGGGAGAGGGGTGATGAACAGCAGCAAGACTTCAAACGAAGCATCAAATAATGAGTCCCAAATTACACTTGGTCTCCTCAATGCGGTCCATGAAAATAGTTCCATCACACAACGATTAGTTGCTCGTGACCTTGGAATTGCTCTCGGCCTAGCTAATGCATATTTGAAGCGATGCATACGGAAAGGTTATATAAAGGTAAAGCAAATTCCATCAAATCGTTATGCCTATTACTTAACCCCTCAGGGATTTACTGAAAAAACTCGGTTAACTGCAAACTACCTAACATATTCATTTACTTTTTTCCGTCGTGCCAGAAAACAATGTTTGGCCGCTCTGCAAGAATGCGAACACCGTAATTGGAAGCGTGTTGTTCTGGCCGGAACAAGTGAACTCTCAGAAATACTTACACTCACAGCGGGAGATACCAATATTACAATAGCTGGGATTGTGGACAAAGGGTTCAAACATAAAAAATTCGCAGGCCTCGAGGTGTTTTCTTGTCTTAATGAAATCGGCCAGATAGACGCTGTAGTGATTACCGATGTCAATAATCCTCAAGACTGTTTTGACCGACTGCTGAACCAATGGCCGCGGGACCGAGTCATTGCGCCGCCCATTTTAGGGATTGTGGATAAAAAAAATATTTCGCCGGATGACCCGACAGGAATTTCAGTATGATAAACTGGTACGTAGTTTACACGCGGCATGGTGCAGAAAAACTTGCTGAAGGGCATCTAATCCGACAGGGCTTCCAAACATACCTCCCGTTATGTCGCAAAACCACAAGGCACGCTCGCCGAGTCGCGCATGTGTCCAAGCCTCTGTTTCCTCGTTATCTTTTTGTTGCAATCGATGTATCGGAACAAAGGTGGCAATCTATTAATGGTACTTTTGGCGTAAGTTGTTTGGTCTCAATGGGTGATCAACCGCAGGCGCTCCCCATTGGCGTGATCGATGAGCTGAGAGCGCGCGAAACGGGCCGGGGTTTGATCGAAATTTTGCCAGAAATCCCATTCAAGGCAGGCGAAACAGTACGGCTAACAGGTGGGGCACTCATAGATCAAGTGGGCCTCTTCCAAAAGCTCGGAGAGAAAGACCGGGTAAGTGTCATGCTCGATATGTTGGGGCGTAAATTAGAAGTCCAGGTGCCGCTTCAGACTGTCTGCGCTTACACTTAATACCAATTACCATTCAGTTGGCCCGCAGCCAACATGAGGTTATAAGGAAGTTATGGAATGGCTTTTCCCCGCCTTCATATCGTCGATAGCGGCTAGCATCGCTATCACCAAATTGGTGCTGAATGAACTCAAGCGCCGTTCGATCTTAGACTTGCCCAATCGAAGAAGTAGCCATCAGCAACCCACTCCTAGAGGCGGGGGTATCGCGGTAATGGCAGTTATAGCGATATGCTGGTCAGTACCAGCCTTGAATTCACCCATCGCTGCAGCGCTCTTGGTTGGAGCCTTATTGCTAGCTATCGTATCGTGGATCGACGATTTGAAGACTGTGAAGATTATAGTTCGTTTATCGGCTCAGTTTGCTGCCGTAATACTGGGACTCTTCTTCCTCGACAATGAAGGATACCTATTACAAGGCTTAGCCCCAAAATGGCTAGATCGCGTATTGGCAGCTTTTGTCTGGGTCTGGTTTATTAACCTCTTCAATTTTATGGACGGTATAGATGGGATTGCCTCAATCGAGACAATGATCATTTCCTTCGGGCTCACGATTTTGAGTGTTACCTCCCCCTCAATTGCACCAGAGCCTTGGTTATCACTCAGTATTCTCGGTGTAGCAACTGGTTTCCTGAAGTCGAATTGGCCACCGGCAAAGTTGTTCCTTGGCGATGTTGGCAGCATTCCTCTGGGTTATATACTAGGGGGGCTTCTCTTGTTGGTTGCGATGAGAGGGGCGTGGCAGGTAGCGCTAATCCTTCCACTTTATTTTCTCCTGGATTCAACAATCACGCTTTGCCGCCGATTATTAAGGCTCGAGCCAATCTGGCATGCTCACAAAGAGCATTTTTATCAACAAGCAGTAAGTACCGGGAAATCGCACGCAGAAGTTACGACTGCTGTAGCTATTTTGGGGCTTATCCTTGTTGGGCTTGCTCATCTCTCTTTTGGACAGCCATTTTTATCAATTACAGCTGCAATAACTCTAACCGTCAGTTTAATGATGTGGATGGTTAAGTGATGAGGAATGTTTTAGTAACTGGGGCCGGCGGTTTCGTTGGTCGGCATTTGACACCGGTCCTTGAAAATGCAGGTTGGAATGTGAAAGGTGTGGGCCGCCGTGAAATTGGTGATCTCGAACTGGACCTAGACTGGCGCCAACACTTAAACGGTATCGACGCAGTTGTGCACCTTGCAGCTAGAGTACACAGGTTGGGTGAAAAGGGTGATGACCCTAACGTAACCGAATCCCACTTCCGAGCTAACTACAATGCAACAATAAATTTGGCGCAGCAAGCCGATTTAATAGGAGTAAAAAAATTTATTTTCATAAGCACAGTTAAAGTGCTTGGCGATAAGAACGATCGCCCATTCGACGGCGAAGCAATGTTCAACCCAAGCGATCCCTATAGCCGCTCAAAAGCCGCTGCTGAACAGTTTCTTCTCCAAAAGATCAAAAACATGTGTACCACGATCATTCGCCCTCCTTTGGTATACGGTCCATATGTGCGAGGAAATTTTCAAAAATTGATACGGATTGTGGAGGCTGGCCTTCCTCTCCCGCTTGCAAATATTAATAATGCTAGGAGTTTATTATATGTTGGTAATCTCGCGGACGCTATCCGCGTCGCCCTTGATGCGCCTCCAGGCATTTATCTGCCGAGTGACAAGGAAGCCGTCTCAACTGAGACCCTGATTAGAACACTCGCTGCCGCTCTGGGTCGTCCAGCTAGATTATTCGCAGCCCCAATTGTATTGCTAAGGATCGCAGGATATATAACAGGGAAGGCAGAGCTAACCCATCGTCTAATTGAATCTCTTACTGTTGACGGCAAAATCCCAGACTGGCATCCACCGTATAGCTTTAAAGAAGGAATAGCCGAAACTGTGGCGTGGTGGCGGAAAAATAAGGAGAGCGAAAATCAGTAGCCTTGTAACAAACCGCTACCATCGCTATTAAGATTCTCTATGATTTTATTTCCACGATTTAACCGTTCTCGCATCGCTCTTGTGCACGACACCGCCATGGCAACAATATCCTTTCCATTGGCACTTTATTTGCGCCTTGGTGATGAGTTCCCGCTGATCATGAATTCAGAAATTGCTGTTGCTAATGCTGGCTTCTCAATCACCGCTGTAAGTGCTTTTATTTTTTCTAAAATGTATCGGGGAATTTGGCGTTACGCCTCAATCAATGACCTCTTAACAATCACTAAAGCCGTGACTTTCGCTATACTGATCTTCTTCTCCATTCTATTTGTTTTGACACGCCTGGAGGGAATACCGCGCTCGGCCCCGCTGATACAATGGTTTATACTCATGGCGTTGCTTGGGGGACCCCGGTTTTGTTATCGATCGATAAAAGACCGCCACTTGGGCAATATAGTAGGTAAAATTTCCCACCGCCGAGTTTCGGTTCTATTGATTGGTGCCGGTGATAATGCCGAGACTTTTATTCGTGAACAAGCGCGTGACCCAAACTCTGTATATCACATAATTGGTGTGATTGACCAAGACAATGGTAGAGTTGGCCGGGAAATACATGGGGTGCCTATAATAGCTGAACTCACTGGATTGGATAAAGTATTAAGAGAATATTCAAATGTCGGTCTGCAACGCATCATCCTGACAAATCGTGATCTAGCCGGTGAAACCGTGCGCGAAATGTTAGGGATCGCCGAACAACATGGGATTACGATGGCGCGGCTGCCTCTCCTCACCGAACTTAAAACGGACCTTGAAAATACTGCCGAGACAAGGCCAATTGATATTACAGACCTCCTAGGACGACCACAAGCTGTCTTGGACAGAGATGCAATTAAGAAACTTGTGGCAGGTAAAAAAATTTTGATCACCGGTGCAGGTGGCACAATTGGTAAAGAGCTTGTGCGCCAGATCTCAGATCACAATCCTGCACATATTACACTCCTAGATAATGCGGAGTATAATCTTTACCAAATCGACATGGAACTTAGCAATCGCCATAAAGAGCTGTCCCGAAAAGCCGTTCTGGGAAGTGTACGTGATCGAAAAAGGATGGAAAATCTTATCTCTCAGCTCAAACCGGAACTGGTGTTTCATGCCGCAGCGCTAAAGCATGTGCCAATGGTTGAAGCAAACCCGTTAGAAGGAATTTTGACCAATACAATCGGTAGTCAGATCGTGGCTGATGCCTGTCAACAAGCAAAAGTTGCCGTTATGGTGCAAATCTCCACTGACAAAGCAGTTAATCCTACCAACGTTATGGGGGCCACAAAACGCCTTGCAGAGTGCTATTGCCAGTCACTTGATGTTGCCGAACGACCAAGCGATGGAACCCGCTACGTCACAGTCCGATTTGGAAATGTGTTGGGTTCCACTGGTTCGGTTGTGCCTCTCTTTCAAAATCAACTAGCGAAAGGTGGCCCTCTTACCGTCACTCACAAAGATATCACAAGGTACTTTATGACCAAAGGGGAAGCTGTGGAGCTTGTTTTACAGGCATCCGCAAAGGGATCGGAGGACTCAGAAGCCGGTGGTAAAATCTTCGTCCTAGATATGGGTGCACCTGTAAAAATTTATGATTTGGCGGAACAAATAATACGTCTTTCTGGCCAAAAACCCGGTAAAGATGTGAAAATCGATATCATCGGTCTTCGCCCAGGGGAAAAATTGCATGAGGAACTACTTCATGTCTCCGAAGATCTAGTTCCTACTCAGAGCCCGGGACTATTTCTCGCTGCGCCAAAAGTCCGAGATTTGAACTACCTCAAAGAAAACTTCATGATAATGATAACATCTGCTCAAGCCGGCAATTTATCTGTCACTTTACGGCATCTCGCTGAGCTAGTGCCAGAATACAAACCCTTCGCTAAAAAATGAACCGTTTATGAGGACAAATGAATGAATGAAATGCCGGTTTCTCGCGCATTAATCTCTGTCTCTGATAAGACAGAATTAATTAAATTTGCGCGCTATTTAGAAAGTGCTGGTGTTGAGGTTTTATCAACCGGCGGATCAGCTGTCATTATGGCTAAAGCCGGCATCAAGGTTACAGAGGTAGCCCAACATACGGGTTTTCCGGAAATTCTTGATGGTCGCGTCAAAACATTACACCCAAAGATTCATGGTGGTATTCTGGGACGCCGCGATCTTGATGACCACCAGTCTCAGATGAAAAAGCATGAAATCACACCAATAGACCTGGTAGTAGTGAACCTTTACCCCTTTGAGGCAACAGTCGCCAAGGGTTCACCGTTCGAGGAATGCATTGAAAACATTGATATTGGTGGCCCAACACTTATACGGGCAGCCGCCAAGAACCACGCCTCAGTGACTGTAGTCACCGACCCTTGCCAATACGCCAAAGTTCAAGAGGTTCTTAGTAATAATCAAGGGGCAACTACGCTAGAATTGCGCCGCGAGCTAGCTGCAGCGGCGTATGCACACACTGCTTCCTATGACAGCATGATTGCAGGTTGGTTTTCAAATACTCAGGGTGAAATTTTTCCTAAACAGCTTTTCAACATAGGAAAGCTTCAGAAGAAGCTGCGTTATGGGGAAAACCCTCATCAGGAGGCAGCCCTATACGCAGGCGGAGTACCGAGACCTGGGGCAGCCACAGCCCAGCAAATTCAAGGTAAAGAACTTAGCTACAATAACCTCAATGATACAAACGCCGCATTTGAATTAGTTTCAGAGTTTGTAAAGCCTGCGTGTGCAATAATTAAACATGCCAATCCATGCGGCGTTGCTATTGGAGACAACCTAAGTGAAGCATATTTAAAAGCTTTAACATGCGATCCAGTCAGTGCTTTTGGAGGGATCATAGCACTAAACGATATTATTTTAGAAAATACTGCCGACCAAATTGCAAAGCTGTTTGCTGAAGTCGTAATAGCACCGGAAGCAGATGCCAAAGCCCTGAAAATTCTATCAAACAAAAAAAATTTACGAGTCTTGATAACAGGCGGTATGGCTGATCCCGCAGCTCCGGGGCAGGAATTAAAAAGCATTGCTGGTGGTTATCTTGCGATGTCGCGCGACAACGTCCGAGTGAACAGATCTGACTTGAAAGTCGTGACGCAAAACCAGCCAAGTTCCCAACAATTAGAAGACCTTCAATTTGCCTTCACAGTCTGTAAGCATGTCAAATCAAACGCGATCATTTATGCTAAAAATGGCGCAACTGTGGGAATGGGTGTGGGACAGATGAGCCGGGTCGATTCATCCCGCATTGCAGCACTTAAGTCAAAAGAGGCCGCAGAAAAGGCCCAGGAAGAGCAACCGCGCACAAAAGGCTCTGTTGTAGCATCGGACGCTTTCTTTCCTTTTGCAGATGGCTTAATTGCAGCAATCAACGCGGGCGCTACCGCAGTGATACAGCCAGGCGGCTCAATACGTGACCAAGAAGTTATCGATGCCGCGGACAAAGCCGGCATTGCAATGGTATTCACCGGGATACGACATTTCCGCCATTGATGGTTTTGGGCCGCACACAAGCTAAGATCAAGCCCCCTAATGCCCATGCTAGCAAAATGGTCACAAGCCCCGCACGTTGGCTTTCGAATGCATCCGTAGACGCGGCGTAGAAGAAGGGTCCTAAGAAAGCTACCGATTTTCCACTTAACGCGTAAAATCCGAACATTTCGGCTTCTTTGTCTTTCTCCGAGAGCTTGGCAGCGAGCGACCTGCTGGCTGCCTGTACTGGTCCCACAAATATTCCGAGACCGATGGAAAAGGCAATAAACATGGCCTTACTGTCCATTAATAAAATGGCGATACCGAAAACCAACAATCCAGCAAGACCAATTAGCACCGTTTTCTGAGGTCCAACATAATCATCGACCCATGAGAAAACAAAAGCTCCGGCCCCGGCTGAAAAATTGAGCGCGATCGCAAATAGCATTATTTGATCAATGGTCATTCCATGTACATCAGAAGCGTAAAGACCGCCAATCGCAAATAACGTAGCTAAGCCATCCCGATAGATTGCACTTGCCACAAGGAACAAAACCATTGGGCGGTTTGATTTCATTCTACGAGCAGCGCTGCTTAATTGCCGCAAACCAGCCCCAACCGCTTTTGCTAATCCAGCGCCATCGTTTTTATTTACAGGCATATAGATAAAAAATGGGATAGCAAACAAACCAACCCATAACGCAACCAATAAGCCAATTGCCCGAATATTTTCAGCGTTCTGTTTAGAAAACCCGAACCAAGGAAAATCCGGTTTTATTAACGTAGCTAAAGCAACAAAAAGACATATAAGCCCGCCAAAATACCCCAGTGACCAACCCCATCCTGAGATCCTTCCTAGCTGGCCTTTGGGGGCTACTAGATGCAGGGTAGAATTATAAAAAATCGTTCCAAATTCAAAACCTACTGTAGCTATAACAACCAATATCAACGAGAATATGACGAATCGTTCGTCGGGTTCGGCAAAGAATAATAAAGCTGAAGCAAAAACGGTCATAGCGGTCGCTAAACCTACCCATCTTTTATGGTAACCTCCATGATCAGCAATAGCACCAGCAAATGGCGCGAATAATGCAACTACTAGACCCGCACCTCCAATAGTATAACCCCACACAACGCTCCCACCAGTGGGATCGCCATAAATTTCATGTGCAAAATAGACACTAAAAACGAACGTCCCGATAACTGTGCTATATGCGGAGTTCGCCCAGTCGTAAAGACACCAAGACAAAATGAGTTTTCGGTTCACCATACTCATTCACATTCTTAATCTCATGCCTTCTAGTGCTGTACTCACATATTTCCTACAGCCTCAAAAGTACGAGCATCGCTTACTCAAGAGCATTGGTCTAGGCGGCTATATCACGTAAATTTGAAGCTACCTTCAATTTGGCATTGGTGTGAAACTGAACTTCTTCAGCACTTATGCCGGGCGCTGTTTCTTCAAGAAGATATCCATCTTTTGTCACTGATATTACAGCCATATCGGTAAATACACGAGTGACGCAAGAGAGCGCGGTCGCTGGATAGGTTAACGTTTCTGTCAATTTTGACTCCCCATTTTTGTTAACGTGAGTCATCATTGCAAAAACTTCCTTTGCTCCAGAAGCAATATCCATGGCACCCCCGATATTACCAGTTGGATCGCCCGGCAAGCGCCAATTTGCAAGGTCTCCATTTGCTGAAACCTGAAAAGCTCCAAGTATCGCACAGTCAAGTCGCCCACCGCGGGCAAGAGAGAACGAGTCCGCATGGTGCACCAATGCTGCACCAGGAATGAGCGTACAAAAATTCTTTCCCGCGTCGCGAAGGTCATCGTCTTGGCTTTCGACTGGCGGCGGCGGACCCATACCAATAATTCCGTTTTCGCTATGAAATACAATGTCTTGTTCTGCTTTCACATATTTCGTAGTGAGTGTGGGCATACCAATTCCGAGGTTCACAACCCAATCTGGCTGCAGATCAACTGCCACCCGCTTTGCAATAGAATCTCTGCTCAACAAACGTTCTGTTGGTAAGGGAATATTTTTCATTCGCCATATTCTCCGTCATCAATCACATAAGAGTCTACATAAATGCCGGGAGTGTGAACAATTTCTGGATTTATTTCACCTAGCGGCACCTCAGCGCTCACTTGCGCTATTGTATGCTCTGCTGCCATAGCCATCACTGGATTAAAATTGCGCGCAGCCAACCGATAAGTGAGATTCCCCCTAGGATCCACATTATGAGCCTTTATTAAAGCTATGTCGGCACGAAGTGCCTTTTCCAAGACATAAGTTTTTCCATCTACGTCTATATGGGGCTTACCTTCGGCTATTTCAGTCCCAAGTCCCGTTGGGGTTAAAAACCCGCCCAACCCGGACCCCGCCGCCCGCATTCTTTCAGCGAGTGTTCCCTGCGGGACAAGCTCTAGTTCAATCTTCCCTGAATGGTACAAATCATTAAAAATCACAGACCCTCGAGAGTAAGGGAATGTACAAATTACTTTTTTAACCGAGCCACTTTCGAGTAATGTAGCAATAGTATTGTGACCGGCACCAGCATTATTGGACACAATGGTCAGATTTGAGAGCTTTTTATCCGTCAACCCCCTTATTAAAGCAATGGGCACCCCCCCTGTGCCGAAACCACCGAAAAATATGGTGTCCCCATCACGCACAGGCTCTAATGCAGCGGGTATATTGTCTCTTTTTTTATTCTTCATACCCGCATGTTCTTTTTACTTCATCGATAATTGTTGTCTGCTGCTGAAAACGACCCGCAGAACTCGAAACCTATCCCTACATGCACCACGAGCCCGGAAATACTTCCCAAGGTATTGGAGCGGGCGATGAGATTCGAACTCACGACTTCAACCTTGGCAAGGTTGCGCTCTACCCCTGAGCTACGCCCGCAATTATATACTGTGATAATACGTGAGGTGACGCGGTTTGCAAGACCTAGCTCGCAGGGATCCACAAACTGCAATGTTAGATTTTATGGTTAATATGACGTTTTGCACTTCAATTCAGTTATACAACTGCTTTAAAAGGCTTCAGATAAACTACAAAAGCTTTGAGCACCCAGCTGTTTATACCGTAGAACAATCAAAGAAGAGGACGGGTTTCCTGCCGGGCGCACACACAAAAAACCTTTTCCTGAGGGACAAAAAAAGAAACCTATGGCTTGTTTCTGCACTTGATAATCAAATAATAGAACTTAAATCGCTCCGCCGATTTTTAGGTGCAACTGGCAGCCTTTCATTTGGAGACGCTGCAACGCTCAAAGAAAACCTGGGTGTTGAACCAGGTTCGGTTACTCCTTTTGCAATAATCAATGACAAAAGAAGAGCCGTAAAAGTAGTGCTCGATAAAAACTTGTTAGACTACTGCAAGATTAATGCTCATCCGCTTCGAAACAACATGACTGTCGCCATTGCTTCAAAAGATTTACTCCGATTTTTAAAAGCTTATAATCATTCGCCAATAGTCCTTGATTTCACACAATTGACTTGTGCGGATAGCCGTCCTAACTGTTGAATTGTTGGTTTTGTGACCGTGAGTGTCCTGAAAAACGTTTTTGGTTATCTCAGAGCAAAGGATGATAGTGCATATGGAAGATGTTACACCGGAGAATCAGTCCTTGATCGGTAATCTTGCCGGCGATCCGAGTGTTATAAAAGAAAGTTCTTCTGCTGAGTTTGCGGAAGACGTCATGGCGGCAAGCCGCGACGCGCCAGTAATAGTAGATTTTTGGGCTGAATGGTGTGGTCCCTGCAAACAACTGGGACCAATCATAGAAAAAATTGTTCTTGAAAAAAATGGAGCTGTAAAACTCGTTAAGATTGACATTGAGAAGTGCCCGGAGATAGCGCAACAGATGCAAGTGCAATCAATACCTGCAGTATTTGCGTTCGTGAACGGGCAGCCTGTCGATGGTTTTGTAGGGGCGCAGCCTGAGAGCCAGATACGAAGTTTTATTGATCGGGTAATCCAACGTATGGGTATTGCCGCCGAACCATCACCATTGGAACAAGCGCTGAGCCATGCAGCAGAACTCTTCGCTGGAGGTGACACACAAAACGCGGGCGCGCTTTACGACCAAATTCTAAAACAACAATCAGATAATACAACGGCGGTAGCAGGCCTTGCAAAATGTTTGTTGGCTGAAGGAAAGGTTGATGCTGTAAAGAAATTAATTGCTGATGTACCTGCAGACAAACAAGGGGATGCTGATATAAAATCAGTACGGGCTAGTTTGGAGCTCGCAGGAGCTGGCGCTGAGGCGGCTAACCAGTCAGAAAACTTAGAAAAGGCAATTTATGAAGACCCGGGAAATCACAAAGCACGGTTTGAATTAGCCCTAGCTCTTTTCGCGCAGGGAGACAAAGAGGGAGCTATAAATCACTTACTGTATATAATAAAACGAGACAGAGGTTGGAATGATGACTCCGCTAGGAAACAACTTTTAAAGATGTTCGATGCCTTGGGTAATGATGATCCAGCGACGTTAGATGGTCGCCAACAACTATCTTTGATACTTTTCTCATGAGCGTTTTTGACCCCGGGTTTGAAGATCTCGGCGACACAATACCTATTTTTCCACTACCTGGCGTATTACTTTTACCTGGTGGCTTTTTGCCTCTTAATATCTTCGAACCGCGCTATTTAAATATGACATCAGATGCAATGGGTGGAGATCGGATGATAGGCATGATCCAACCGCGCCCATGTGAAAATGTTGTCGGTGATCACCCGGTTTATAATACTGGCTGCGCCGGTCGCATTGTAGCCTTTGAGGAAACAGAAGACGGAAGGTACCTAATAACGTTAAAGGGAATTGCGCGATTTAATATAAAGCAGGAATTAGCCCCAAAAAACGGCTGTCGTTTGGTAGAGCCCGACTGGAGTCCTTACTCCCACGATCTAGACGACAACAATAATGACATACCCGACAGGGAGGGTTTTTTAAAATCATTAAAAAAATATTTCGCTATCAACAAAATCGATGCAAATTGGGATGCTATTGAGGAAGCACCTTGTGAGCGTCTTGTAACTTCCGTAGCGATGATTTGTCCTTTTGAACCACCTGAAAAGCAAGCCTTACTTGAAGCAATTACTGTTCCCGAAAGAATTAAGGTATTAACAACGCTGGTCAGTATGGCCGTTATGAGCGTAGGAGGTGAGAATTTTGACAGGCAATAGCAATACTTGAATAACAATATGCGTTTTGAGCGGAAACTATCAAACTAATCGATAATTTCTAGGGTTCTTTTATATTTGGAGTATCACGATGGCAGACGAGCATAAAACTTCCGTAGACCCAAAATTACTAGAAATATTGGTTTGTCCCGTCACTAAATGTTCCTTACGCTATGATCATGAGGCACAAGAATTGGTGAGTGAACAAGCCAAGTTGGCCTATCCAATTCGAGACGGAATACCAATTATGTTGGCTGATGAAGCTCGGTCTCTTGATTAATGCCGTTCAATGAAAACACATCGAACTTCGTAATGCAATCAGACACTAACAGCAAACATTGGCCCGTTGAAATTCGTCTCAACAAAAACAAGCGGCAAATGGATATTGAATTCGAGGATGGCAATAAATTTAGCCTTTCTGCCGAGTTACTCCGGGTTGAGAGCCCGTCCGCAGAAGTTCGTGGCCATAACCCTAGTGAGAAAAAGATTGTGGCAGGTCGAAAACATGTGACTGTGATGAATATTGAAAAAGTGGGTCGTTATGCGATACGGATCCATTTTGACGATCTTCACAACACAGGGATTTATACTTGGGAAAACCTTTATCGCTTAGGTCGTGATCAAGCTGCCATTTGGCAGGATTATTTGCAGTCAATTAAAGAAAATGGTCTTAGCCGATCACCATAAATGTTTGAGACGCCCTAGAGCCAACGTGCCTGTTTTAGAGTGTGTCCCCGCGCACCAACCTCGGTAACTTGCCAACTTGCCCCATTGCATGGCGCATGAGGAATTTCTTTACCAGAGGCAGCTTATCCACGAGAGCAAGCCCCATATCCCTAGAGAGACGCAGGGCTTCTATGTTATTTGAAAAAAGGCGATTAAGACCATCAGTTACAGTTATTAGAACAAAATTATCGAAGCGACGCCACCGTTCATACCGACCTAAGACGTTGTTAGAGCCAACATCACCGCCAATACGAGATGTGTCCACAATAAGTTCGGCTAATGCGGCAACATCACGAAGCCCTAAGTTCAGTCCTTGCCCGGCTATAGGGTGTATTGCGTGTGCAGCATCACCCACCAGCGCTAACCTTTGGCCAGTGTATCGTTCGGCATGCAACATCCCAAGCGGATACACATGACGTGGGCTGACCAAATCAATCTTACCTAACCAGCCTCCGAAACGTTGGCTAAGTTCTTTCAAAAATCTATCTTCCGGGAGTGTAATATAATGATCTACAAGATCTATCCGCTCAGTCCAGACGACATTACACCGATTCTCGGTCATTGGGAGCATCGCGAACGGTCCTCCAGGAAGAAATAATTCAACAGCAGTGCCGGCATGACCTCGCTCATGATGCACATTGCAGACAATGGATTTTTGGTCATACATTTTTATGCGAGTCTTAATCCCCGCTTCATTACGGATCTGCGATCCGCGTCCATCAGCAGCAATGAGTAAAGAAGCATTTAATCGGATCCCCGACTGGGTCTCAGCAAATACACCAAATGGTCCTCGCTGCACGGATACTACATTTGCCGACTCGAGCAGCTTCAGGGTTTTGCAATCCGATGCAACAAGTCTCAGTGCTTCTCGGATCGAGGAATTTTCAATAATATACCCGAAAGGATACTCTCCAACATCCGAGTGGTCGTAGTGTAGGAACAAGGGAGAGATGCCGCGTAAGGGATGCCCATCAGCCACCCTAATATCCCAGATGGGAGACGCATTGGCCTCGAGATGTGGCCAAACCCCAATCCCCTTTAAAATGTTCACGGAGCCATTTGCAATCGCAGATGCTCTGCCGTCATAACTTTTTGCCGCGATAGCTTCAGCTGCCAAACGGTCTGCTAAAACTACTTTAAGCCCGGCCTTGCTCAGCGTGATGCCAAGGGTTGCACCAACCATTCCCCCCCCAACAATGAGGATATCTGCTGAAATGTCTCCGCTATTACTCATGTTAATGAAAATACTTTTTTATTGCTCACTGTCCAGCATCACACCGAGATTTTTTTGCCTAATTTTTAATCATGTTTGCCCATACTGATTACTATTTATTCAATAAAGTTTTGCGCCTGTTTTAGAGTAGGAAAGAAAACTGCTCAACCAAATGTTTTCATTGATGTTTTTTAAAATATGCAGAACGGCATGATTTTTGATTAAAATTTTTCGGATATAAGCAATTTGGAAGGATAATTCTTAAACTCTCAACAGTTAGGTATCAATTATGGCCAAAAGCAGTACAAGCCACATGAAATTAGTGATGATAATCATTAAGCCGTTCAAATTAGATGAAGTGCGGGAAGCATTAACCGGCTTGGGGATAGAAGGGATGACCGTAAGCGAAGTTAAGGGTTTCGGTCGACAAAAAGGGCAAACAGAGGTTTACCGAGGAGCAGAATACGCCGTCAACTTTTTGCCAAAAATAAAGATTGAAGTGGCATGCGAAGAAGGCAAAGTCGAGTCAGTCGTAGAGGCTGCACAAGCCGCTGCTAGCACGGGAAAAATTGGTGATGGAAAGATATTTGTTTCCGACCTTATCAAAACAGTACGTATTAGAACCGGCGAAACTGACGCCGACGCACTCTAAGGGAGATGAGAAAATGAAAAAATTTGCAACACTAACGCGTTCAGTGGGCTTAGCTTCACTAATCACGGCAGGGCTTTCTATGCCCGCGCATGCAGCTGTTTCAGAAGAAACGGCTTTCGTCTTAAACACCTTTTCTTTTCTTGTTCACGGCTTTCTTGTAATGCTCATGGCAGCCGGGTTTGCGATGTTGGAGTCAGGGCTTGTAAGAACGAAGAATACTGCTGCCATTTGCTTAAAGAACATGGCCCTATACTCGGTAGCGGGCCTAATGTTCTACATAATCGGTTACAATTTAATGTATACTGATGTTGCGGAAGGCGGTTACATTGGTAGCTTTAGCTTTCTATACAACACCTCACCAGCCGAGGCTGCGTATTTAGCAGCCGAGACAAAAACCGACGCACTATTGAAAGAAGTCGGTGGTTACTCAGTTATGTCTGACTGGTTTTTCCAAATGGTTTTCGTTGCAACCGCGGCCTCCATAGTCTCAGGTACAGTCGCTGAGCGCATAAAAGTGTGGCCATTTTTAATATTTGTCGTTGTCCTAGCTGGTTTTATTTACCCGATACAAGCTTCTTGGCATTGGGGCGGCGGATGGCTGGCCACAATGGGCTTCTACGATTTTGCAGGGTCAACTCTTGTTCACTCTACAGGGGGGTGGGCCGCTTTAACTGGGGCTATAATTTTGGGCGCTAGAAAAGGAAAATATACTAAAGACGGTTCAGTTCAGCCTATTCCCGGAGCTAACTTACCATTAGCAACGTTAGGTGCATTCATTTTGTGGTTTGGATGGTTTGGTTTTAACGGAGGTTCTCAACTCGCATTGGGTAGTGCTGCCGATGCAGCGGCCATTGCCATTATTTACGTTAACACCAATCTTGCAGCTGCAGCTGGTGTCTTAGCTGCTATGATCACCGCTCAAATTCTATATAAGAAAATAGATCTTACGTTTGCGTTGAACGGGGCTATAGCGGGCTTAGTCTCAATTACTGCCGGCCCTGAATACCAAAACCACCTTATTGCCTGTTTAATTGGTGCTGTTGGCGGCGTAATTGTAACTATCTCTGTACCGTTGTTAGATAAACTGAAGATAGATGACGTCGTGGGAGCAATATCAGCGCACCTTGTAGCTGGCATCTGGGGTACCCTTGCCGTGGGTATTTTCTACGCTGATAAATCATTAGGCACTCAAATCATCGGCATTGTGTCAATCGGTGCGTTTGTTGTCATTACAAGCGCAATTGCTTGGTATATCCTGAAATTTACAGTTGGCATCAGAGTTGATGAAGAGGCTGAAATGATTGGATTAGACAAAGACGAGCTCGGAATGGAAGCATATCCTGAGTTTGGACAAAGTTCGAAATAAATCCCTAACTACCTACAAAACCTTTGGGGGAAGCCTGAGTCTTCCCCCATTTTTTTGCACCTGGAATGTGGCTGTTTTGATTTTGTATTGCTTAGAGAAATTGGAAATAATTTTTATTTACCTATTACTCAAATAAGGGGTATCATTACTTAAATTATATTAATTTAACCTTTGTGGCGCGATGCATAATCCGGCATTCGATCAACTTGCAACTTATCCATTTTGGCGTCTTAATAACCTCCTGGAAAAGGTGCCTAAACCCCATGGCTTTACAGAGCTTGCATTGCAAATTGGCGAGCCAAAAATACCACCGCCAGATTTCCTAGCAGAGATTATTGGGGAAAATTCAAGCAAGTGGGCTAATTACCCGCCCCATCCCGGCACTGAAAGCTATCGAGCGGCGTGCGCTTCGTGGCTTACAAAACGCTACACGTTGCCCGAAGAAATGATTGATGAAACAGCTAACATTCTTCCATGCGCTGGCACAAAGGAAGCACTCTTCCATATGGCGTTGCTTGCAGTCCCACGTAACCCACTCAAGGGCAGCACTGAACCATATGCCGTTCTTGTCCCTAATCCAGTCTATCAAGTATACTATGGTGCAGCAGTGTTCTCTGGAGGTAAGCCCTACCCGATTTCCGCGCCTGCAGAAAATAATTTCATGCCAGATTATGCAGGCGTCAGTCCGGATATACTTGAACGAACTGCTTTGGTCTATCTTTGCAATCCATCAAACCCCCAAGGTGCTAGCGCATCAATGACCTACCTAACCGAATTGATTGCCCTAGCCCGTAGACATGATTTCGTATTGGTAGTTGATGAATGCTATTCAGAAATTTATAGGGGAACACCCCCAATCGGAGGGCTACAGGCTTGCGCTCAACTCGATGGGAATATGGATAATGTCCTCGTATTGCATTCACTCTCAAAACGTTCGTCTGCACCCGGGCTTCGCTGTGGATTCGTTGCTGGCGACCCCAGATTAATTGACTTGTATAGAACAATCAGGAGCTATGCCGCGGTCGCAGTTCCACTTCCTATATTGGCCGCAGGAGAAGCTTTGTGGAGAGATGAAGCGCATGTTGATATCAATCGTGCTCATTATAAGAGCCTTTTCACAGCAGCCGAGGAGATTCTCGGCCACATTAATGGATTTTCAAACCCCCCCGGCGGATTTTACCTTTGGCTTGATGTGGGTGACGGCGAAGCAACAGCTCTAAAACTCTGGAGTGAAGCTGGGGTCAAGTGCATGCCTGGAGGCTACATGGCTCAGAATGATCCCTTCACCGGGGTTAATCCAGTCTCCCAATATTTACGCGTGTGCCTAGTCCATGACAAGGTAACGGCAGTGGAAGCACTTGAGAGAATTTCTGTAGTGTTGCAGGGTTAGCATCCAATGGCTATTGCCTCGAAAAAAACACCATTCCTTCCAACTCAGCTCAGAGAACAAATTGCGCGTACTCGACGAGCAACAGTTGGGGTAGGCCTCGTAACACTATCATTATTTCTTGCCGTGGCGTTGCTAAGTCATCAAAGTAGCGATCCCTCGCTTAATACCGCGACAGGTATTAAAGCTCAGAATTTTATGGGCAGCAGCGGCGCTTTGATAAGCGATTTTTTTCTTCAGACCTTTGGCTATGCAACATACATAGCAATTCCCATACTTGCATCGTGGGGTGTTCAAACAACCATATCAAAACAAATTTCAAAGTTCTGGCTGCGCGTATGTTTTTTTCCGTTACTTTTAGTGCATTCCGCTGCGACCATAGCTCTCATTACTAACGCAGAGCAAAGCTCCGAAGTTATCAGCCCTGGAGGCATTACTGGTCATATACTGGCAATAAATATTATCTCACCTTGGGCATTGGGTAATGATGTGGATAAAATATTGATCTGGTTGCCATCGGTTTTGCTTGCTAGCACATTATTCCTTTATCTCCTTGCTTTTACAAAGTCTGAATGGGTAATCGGAGTTAAGGCTGTTTGGAGGCATGCTCATCGTATCAGAATTGTAATCCAGCCGTATTTAAGCCGACTAATGACACAACACGCTGGGAAAAATAGCCTCGAAAACAAACCCCTTTTAAATCCAACTAAAAAATCAGCCAAATTTATTGAAACTAGGAGAGAGCACCAAAACCCTAAAAAATCACCTGCTCCTCCACGTCAATCAAGCCTAGACCTTAAACCAAAAGACAGTGACTTCTCACTTCCGTCCCTTAGTCTTTTGCATGCGGCAGACCTTTCACCAGAAAAAAATCACCCTGATACCAAGCAGGGGCTGAAACAAAATGCGCATCTACTCGAGGGCGTACTTCAAGATTTTGGAGTGCGCGGGGAGATTGTGAAAGTTCGCCCTGGTCCGGTGGTCACCCTTTATGAACTTGCGCCGGCGCCCGGAACAAAAACTAGCCGTGTTATCAGCTTATCGGATGATATAGCGCGTTCCATGAGTGCGATATCTGTTCGAATAGCAACAGTGCCAGGCCGCAATGTTATAGGCATTGAGCTACCGAACAGCGATCGCGAGACGGTTTTTTTAAGCGAGCAGCTCTCTGTAAAGCTTTTTGAAAAAAATAACGGTAAACTCCCATTGGTATTGGGCAAAGATATTGGCGGCATGCCAGTCATTGCAGACCTGTCTAAAATGCCGCACCTTTTAATTGCGGGGACTACAGGCTCGGGGAAATCAGTAGGATTGAATGCCATGATTCTGTCGCTTTTATTCAAGCTGCAGCCCGAGGATTGCCGCTTTATTATGATCGATCCAAAAATGTTGGAGCTCTCTGCATATCACGATATTCCTCACCTACTGGCGCCCGTAGTCACAGACGCAAAAAAGGCCGTCGTGGCTCTGAAATGGACCGTCCGAGAGATGGAAGACAGATACCAGGCAATGTCCAAGCTGGGTGTTAGAAATATCGAGGGCTATAACAAACGCGTTGGGGAAGCTGCGAAAAAAGCGGAAGTGCTAACCCGAAACATACAAACCGGTTTTGACACAGAGACCGGCAAGGCTATTTTTGAGGAACAAGAATTGGATCTCAAACCTATTCCATTCATAGTCGTTGTGGTTGATGAAATAGCTGATTTAATGCTCGTCGCTGGCAAAGATATAGAGGCTTCTATTCAAAGACTGGCACAGATGGCGCGAGCCGCCGGGATCCATCTCATTATGGCGACACAGCGTCCATCGGTTGATGTGATTACGGGTACGATAAAAGCAAACTTCCCTACTCGCATAAGCTTTCAGGTCACATCTAAGGTTGATAGTCGTACAATATTGGGTGAACAAGGTGCCGAACAGTTGTTAGGTCACGGTGACATGCTATATACCGCCCCGGGCGGGCAATTGAATCGTGTGCATGGGCCTTTTGTTTCGGATGAAGAAGTCGAGGCTGTTGCTGATTACCTACGTTCCCAGGGCCTGCCTCAGTACGATGAAACAGTGACCGAAGAGAAAGATAATGAAAATAGTGGGTTTGGAAACGTCAAAGAAGAAACAGATGCCTTGTACGACAGGGCAGTTGCACTGGTTTGCCAGGAGCAAAAAGCATCAACCAGCTTTATTCAGCGCCATCTGCAAATTGGCTACAACCGCGCTGCGCGTATCATGGAGCAAATGGAGAAACAGGGTGTTGTCAGTACGGCCAATAAGGTTGGGAAAAGAGAGATACTCGCGAGTTCTCACTGATTTATTTTGTTTAATATTCGCACTGGCAAGCTTGCATGCCTTCACAATAAAACTCTCTCTCGCTGAGCCAAGCGGCCGGCCGCTTACCATAAGTCAAAAAGCTCACGTGAGCCGAGTACTTTCGTATTTGAACCGAATTACAACCCTGCAGGCACAGTTTTCTCAAACCAACCCAGACGGAAGAGTCTGGCGTGGAACAGTCTCAATTCAGCGTCCAGGAAATTTTCGATTTGATTACGATCCGCCAGTTCCGCACACACTGATTTCAAATGGTTCATGGTTCATTCATTTAGACCGAGAGCTCAATGAGAGCAATTTCCTTCCTCTAGACCGCACACCTGCGAGATTTCTTCTTCGCAAAAGAGTAACTTTTGATGATGATGTTGAGCTTGTCGGATTTCGGCGTTCTGATGGTCTTATCCATCTGCAAATTCTTAATAAAGAGCACCGGGATATGGGTTCAGTAACGCTCACGTTTAACGAACAACCTCTTGCCTTGAAACAGTGGTTTGTACGTGATGAGCACGACAATAAAACCCTTGTGTCTTTAGAAGGTACGCGTCTCGGGCTAAAGTTGGAACCTAGTTTGTTTGAATTTGTCGAACCAGAACAGGAAGATCAAGACCAATAATGCTTAAGAAATCCACTCATTTAAAAGGTTGAAAAGATTACGCTCATGACAAAGCAACCCATTGTCGGGATTACCGCCTGCAGAATAGAAATAAGCGGCAAACCGGCTCATCGTGTTTCGGAAAAATATGTCGACGCTCTCAAACGTGTGACTGACTGTATACCACTACTAATACCAGCATTCGGAGAGGTAAATTTTTCGCCGCAAATAATAGAACGATTAGACGGTTTATTGCTTACCGGAAGTGCCTCGAATGTGGAGCCAATTCGTTATAATGGATCACCAAGTAGGGCCGGCACCGCACATGATGTATATCGCGACGGCACATCGCTTCCATTAATACGAAGTGCCGTCAAATCAAAACTTCCTATCTTTGCCGTTTGTCGGGGAATACAAGAATTAAATGTGGCGCTTGGCGGAAGCCTACATCAAAATATTCATGAAGTGGCTGGTAGAAATGAGCATAGGATGAATCGCGCAGCCAATAACGAAGAGCGTTTTTCGGTTCGTCATCCGATTGCGATTAAACCGAACGGTCTATTAAGCAAATTAG
The DNA here is from genome assembly GCA_036339585.1 of Pseudomonadota bacterium. Lineage (NCBI taxonomy): Bacteria > Pseudomonadati > Pseudomonadota > Pseudomonadota bacterium. The sequence continues at coordinate 425,823 of JAYZAS010000004.1, read as the reverse complement.
TAAACGGCTCAGAAAGGGAAATGGTAAACTCCTTGCACGCTCAGGCAATAGATGAGCTTTCGGACCAACTAATTGTAGAAGCCACTAGTGATGATGGCGTTATTGAAGCTGTTAGTCTTAAAAGTGGCAGCAGTTTCGTACTGGGGGTACAGTGGCACCCTGAGTACCCTCTTGACAAGGACTGTGAAATGGCAGTCGATCTTTTCAAAGCATTTGATAGAGCGGCAAAAGAGCACCTAAGTGCCCGCAAAGACAGGACTAAAGATGTTGACGCCATCTAGTATTGAATGAATTGGATTTGGAGAGTTTTATGAATTATTCAATCCCTTTGCCGCGACCGGCATGTCTGAACATATCTCGCAGCCCAGACCTATTCCCAGTCAGCCGGATCTTTTGTGTGGGACGTAATTACGCTGATCATGCCCGTGAAATGGGTCATGATCCAAATCGTGAGCCGCCGTTCTTTTTCACAAAGTTCGCTGATGCAGTTTTCACAGGAGATGAATATCCTTACCCAGTTGCAACAAATGACGTTCATCCAGAATGCGAGATGATAGTTGCTTTATCTTCAGGAGGCACAAATATTCCTGACAATGAAGCACTCAATTGTGTATTCGGTTACGGAGTTGGGTTCGACATTACTCGCCGAGATATGCAACAAGAGGCCAAAAACCTCTCGCGCCCCTGGGCACTCTCGAAAGGGCCGGATTTCGCCGCCCCCTGCAGTATCCTACATCCAGTTTCTGAGGTGGGGCATATCGAGAAGGGCAAACTTCAATTCACAGTTAATGGTGAGACACGCCAAGAAGGAAACATAGATCAGATGATATGGTCGACCGCTGAAATGATAGCTTTTTTGTCAACGATGATCACCCTTAAGCCAGGCGATTTGATCATGACCGGAACACCAGCGGGCGTATCAGCTGTCATCAAGGGAGATCACCTAGTGGGTCATGTTGACGGCCTCTCGGACCTTGAACTAACTATTACTTGACCCTCTGACCCTACGGAGCGGACTGTCCTACCATCAGATTTTGGGGCGAATTAATTTGTTGCAACCACTTACCCACCATTCAAATCCATGTCTGGCATTAATAATGCGTTTGCAGATAGTGAAATTCGGACGCCATCCCCTGCAAAAGGGTGAACCTCGTGAAGCAAATATCCGGGGAAAACAATAAGCATCCCATCCTCTGGTTGTATATCCATTCGATAGTTAAATGGTGGCTGCATATTCGGCGCTGTACGCATTCCGGACCTAGGGTCTACAAATGACAATGCTCCACTTAATGGCCGCTCAGTAGGGGGGGGTGGAACAGCGACATAATAAATGGCAGACCATAAACTTCCATCGTGGCTGTGTGCTCTCGTATAAGACCCGTTCCGCGCAATATTCGCCCATCCAGTAACGATGATGTCCATATCGGGCGGAAAACCATCGACCGTTTCGCTCGTCATTTCCTGAAATGCTTGGGCCAAATGTTGCTGAAAAATTTGCATTTCTTCCTCTGGCCATTCCATCAAATCATGGTCTGATTGCCAGCCTCCGATGTTACTTCCAACATCACGCGGCCGAACTGTTTCGTGCGCCAACACTATCTCTTGCAATCGGGAATTTATCGCTTGGAGCGCAGCCACCTTACGAATGAGTAAAGGCGTAGCGAATACTGAGTGAATTTGTTTTTGAATATTTTCCATTTTTATCTGACTTTATTTTCTAATTAACGTTCAAGAAGTAACGCTTTTTGCAGTTAAACTGTCAGGGTTGATGATCTGTATGTGTAGTCTAATAGTGAAATATTTACGCATTTTCCGGTTGTGACTTTTATGTGCATTCAGGTGTTATCAATTCAAACATGGCGTCATCGCTTGCGAATCCCACTTTCCTTAACATTGAGCTAAAACTCCGAAAAACTATTTTCCGAAATTGAATCCTAAGCCATGGTAAAAAGTTAACCGTCTAGCCTTCTTGCTTTAATAGACTGCAATTGCAAATTTGACGACTGTAGTCTTCGCGCCAGTTCACGAATAACTTGAATCGCTACCTTGGGAAACTCTTCTATAAGGCTAAGAAAGAAGTCTTTACTGATTCTAAGTGTGTTTAATTCAGTCTCCGCAATAATCGTAGCTATGCGCGGTGCATCACACAGTATCGCAATTTCTCCCACAATCTCCTGCTCTCGCACTCTAGCGAGTTCCAGTTCACCGCTCGGCCCTTCAACAGTAACGCGGGCTTCACCATTGAGAATTAAGTAAGCGGCATCGCCAAGCTCGCCCTGTTTGAATACAACCTGCCCTGGCTGGAAAATCAATCTTTCACTAGTAAAAGCAAGAAGTTTAAGTTTAGCCAATTCAACATTCTCGAATAGCGGTATCTTTCTGAGTAGAGAAACCTCTTCATTAATATCCGTATCCATGTATTGCTCTACGAACCCTCCGCGTTGACATGCTTAGCCATAGAATCGGGTGATCCTTGCCTTACGATACTGCCATTTTTCATCAAGACCACATGATCAAAAAGGTCGAGCCGATGCGGTGTGTTCATTACCCAGATAATACCGCGTCCAGTCCTGCTGAGAAGAATTTTCTCTATTATCTCTTCCTGTGATTTCTTTTCTAGGGTGTCAATAGCTCCATCAAGTATCAATAAGTCTGGATTCTTAATTATACAGCGACCAATGCTGATTTTCTGGCGTTGGGCGCCGGACAGTAAAGCCCCCCCAACCCCAACTTGCGAACCCAACCCCACCGATATGACGGCTCCACGCAGATCAAGCTCATCAATAATCTCTGTGATTGCATTTCCAATCTGTTCTTCCCCTGCAGCAAAACCGTGGACTAATTTGCCGAACAATATATTTTCCTGTATTGAAACTTCGGGATTAAATCGTTCTTCTTCAAAAAATGAGACGCCCTCTGCCAACTCCGCCGGCATATCATTTAAAAGTGCATGCCGTGCGCTTAAGATTTTAGCCTGAAGCTCTTTCGTTATCAGCCCCAAGCGATGTCTGGCTGGAGCTAACTGAAACGGTAGAGACAAAAGCTTAACTCTGTCCTTTTCCTCAATTATGTTTCCCCCAGCAATTCGGGCTACTAGCTGTTGAAAGTTTGGCAATTGCTCTGAAGAAATAAAGCTATAAGTTTGAAAAAATTCGTGCTCCGGTGGCAAATCGGAAAAAAGCTCGATCATTGTTTCGGCAATTTTTTTCCCTATCTCGAGAAAAGCGTCGGTAAGACCGTGATCATCCAAAACTGCCCTAATACATTCCTGCTCAGCGGCTCCCTCAGCCTTGAATTGGTGGTTCAATGGCGTGCCAAAAAGTAAGTTCTCTCCCACGGTTGCGTTTAAATTGTAAAGGTCCTTATCAAAAAGTTCGACAAATTTTGCAAGGTTCGCGTTCGAACTCAGCCGCTCCTGCAAGACTTTGCGAGCAATGATCATCTTGTCAGAAATGTCAGACTGATGAATTGGATTTATCTTTTCGTGTAAACCGATTTTATAAATTTCACGGTCCAGTTGAACTTCCTTCAAAACCTCCAAAATGCGCGCATGTAACTCCTCCCGCCCTGCAACTCCCGCGGCTGAGTAATCAATCCAATCGGATTCACATAAGCAGTCTGGACTGCCCAAACTATGCGTTTTGACATCTGCAGAAGAGTTTAATGTTTTGTGCAGATCTAAAACCGGCGTTCCCTTGGTGATATGGTTTAACCCATAAACTAAGTTTTCATGGATAGAGCAGCTATTCAGATGTCCATTAGGACCGGCGTAAGCAATGCGTCTGCCTGTTATTGCTTCGGGCATAAGCGCAGTATCCTGACCACCTATAGTGATTTTCCCATGACTTGGTTTGATAAGTCGTGCCAACAACATAGCCAGTTCCGACTTTCCACTCTCCACGTTGCCGAGAACGGCGACGTGTTGATTGAGCGGTATACTCAAGCTTGTATCTTTCAAATTAAAGACACCGTTCTCATCGAACAAGCTTACATTAGCTACAATATCCCCCTGCAAGTGCGGGATCTTCGGCGGCGCTTCTAGGATCAATTCTGGTTTGGTAATATTCGGCGGATCGAATTGCTCGACAATTTGTTGGTATTTTATGCGTATATCCTCTTTTTGTTGGTACCAAGAGAGTAGTTCCTTCCATGGGGCCGCCAATTCTCTATAAGCTGCGAGTACTGCGACCAAGGCGCCAAATGTCAGTTCACCTTGAATTACAAGATACCCGCCAATAGAAAAGAAAAAGAATGGTGTTAACTTATCAATAAAATTATTGAGAAACTTTATAAAAAATTTCCGTCGGAAAAGCTCGTGGCGAATGTCATAAATACGAGCTAGGCGACTGGCAAATTTTGCCAACTCATACTGACTTGCATTATGGGAGTGCACCTCGATAATTCCGGACACCGACTCGCTGATATGGTCTGACAGCCGCCGAACGTTGAGCACTCTGGCCTTAGCTAACGCATTAACTTTACGCTGTAGTCTCGGAATGAGATAAACCTGAGCTGGGTAAAGTGAGATAGCCGCAACTCCTAGAACCGGGTCTTGGAAAACTATAAAGGTAATAATAATCACTAATTGACCGCCAAAAAATAGGGGATCTGCAAAGGCAGTTCCTATGAAGCCGCCTAGCGGTTCAACTTCTGCGGTAATTATTGGAATTAACTCCCCCTGACTGACCTTTCGGAACTGCGGAAGGGGAAACCGTAATATTCGATTATATAATTGATATCGCAGGAGCCGAAGCAATCGTTCTCCCATTCGACCTTTATATACGTTAATGTAATATTTGAACCCACCATTGATAAAAACAGCACCGAGGTACAGTACGCTAAGCACTACAAGGAATGTTATCTGCTCGAGCCCGGATTGGATGTCAAAACCAAAAATATAAAAATCAAAAGGCGGGCCACCGTCATCGTTCTCAATTGCCTTGTTGACAATTAGTTTTGGCAATTCAAGAGATATGTAGAGAAAGGGGTAGTACAATATTATCACCAGCACCAAAAACAATTGTTGCTTGGAGCTGTAACGAAAAACGTATTTAAAAATTGAAGGTTCCATATACTATTTCAGCCTAACCGAAAGGTTCTTTTCCCCAACAATCATTGCGAGACATGATATTAGGCACGCAAAGAGTAAGTGGATGCAACGTAAAATTTCGTTTTGCAGATCACGTGATTATAAACATAATCAATGTAGCTACCCGCTATTACTCCTGTAACACAATTAGAACGCTACGCAGGGATCATCGGTGCAACATTCTTCAAACCGAGTATTAATATACAGTCACGACACGTTCGGTCTTGGACATCTGCGCCGCAGTGCTGCAATAGCCAAAGCCCTTGTTACCAATCATAAGGATTTATCAGTTTTAATAATATCTGGATCGCCAGTTTTGGCACAATTCAGTTTCGACCAACAAATAAAGGTTGTTTCAATACCGTGCATAAAAAAACTTTCCTCCGGGCGATACACATCTCATGATAAAAGAGCCTCTTTAGATGCAACTTTAAAGCGCCGAACTGAAATTATCTATCAAACTGCGTGTGCGTTTAAGCCAAACTTATTCATCGTTGATAAAGAACCCTTGGGGCTAGGAGGTGAGATTAAAAGCACCCTTAGACGACTTAACTCTGTAAATATCCCCTGCGTACTTGGTTTACGCGATGTTCTTGACGATCCTGAAAAACTTAAATGGGAATGGCAGCAAAAGAATGCTGCAATAGCTCTTGAACATCTCTATTCAGAAATATGGATTTACGGAATTCCAGAAATCTATGAGCCGTTATCAAGGCTCGATCTGCCAAAAACAATACACAAAAAAATCGTTTATACGGGCTATCTTCGCCGAACCGCCTCGGCAACGGCGGAATGTATGCCCAGCTTAAATAAAATTAAAAAGTCTATAGGCAAAAACTTTATTCTGGTGACACCTGGCGGTGGTGGTGACGGAGCTAATTTTGTTGATACCATTATGGGAGCGTACGAAATAGATGACTCTATACCATACCCAGCTTTAGTCATTTTGGGCCCGTTAATGCCACGGAAGCAACAACGTGCTTTTGCGCGTAGATCTCAAAATATCGCCCGTGTTACCACTTTAACGTTCGATAAGCGGATGGAAAATATTATGAGCGAAGCCGTGGCAGTCGTAGCAATGGGTGGTTACAATACTTTCTGCGAAATTCTCTCCTTTGACAAACCGGCCTTGGTTTTGCCGCGCACCGCACCGCGCCGAGAACAATTGATTAGAGCTGAGCGTGCTCATCAACTTGGACTCATTTCGATGGTTGACATTCAAACCACCTCTCAACCGGACTCCATGGCCACAGCATTGAAGCACCTGCCACGGCAACCAGTCCCTAGTACGCAAATTATTCCAGGAATTCTAGACGGATTCACCAAATTAAATCACCATGCCGAAAAACTTTTGGAACCAACTTGGCCGGCTAGGAACAGTTCCAGTTTAATTAATGCTTCAGGTTAAGCTGGCGAGATGACTAGGAAAACTGTTCTAATTGTAGTGAAAGGTTATCCACGCCTTACAGAGACTTTTATATCGCAAGAAATTAGGGGCCTAGAGCGCCGCGGATTACAAATTGAGCTGGTTTCTCTCCGACGACCAACAGAATCAATTACGCACCCCATCCATGCTGAGATCAAGGCTCCAATAAGATACTTACCCGAATACATCCATACCGAGCTGAGCCGCGCCTTTTTTGGTTGGTTTAAAGCACGTAAACTAGGCGGCTATAGAGCGGCGATCCGGGTATTCCTGCAGGATTTCGCCCGTGATAGGACGCGGAATCGAATTCGCCGTTTTCTACAAGCTTGTATTGTAGCCAACGAAGTGGGGCCAAATATCAGCAAAATTTACGCTCATTTTCTACATACGCCAGCTTCAGTCGCGCGGTACGCATCAGTTATGCGAGGATTACCACTCTCCCTTTCAGCTCACGCTGTTGATATATGGACATGCCCTGACTGGGAATTGGCCGAAAAAATTAATAGCGCTGAATGGACGACCGTTTGCTCCAAGGTAGGAGCAGCTAAGTTGCGATCGCTCGCAAAAGATCCGTCAAAAGTATTCATGTTTTATCACGGACTTGACCTTGAGAAATTTAGACCCCGTAAATTGCATGTATCAAAAAATGATGGAACCCCATCAAATCCTCCAGCAAGATTAATCTCAGTTGGCCGCACCGTCCCAAAAAAGGGGTTTGATGTTCTTTTGGAAGCATTAGCGTTAATGCCAGATAATCTTTGTTGGGAATGGACACATATTGGCGACGGACCTTACACCAAAACATTGAAGAACCATGCAAAATTGCTTGGTATATCAGATCATATACATTGGCGCGGGGTACAAAACTCTGACAAGGTAATTAAAGCACTCCGACAGGCAGACATTTTTGTTCTTCCTTGTCGACGCGATAATGACGGTAATCAAGACGGACTGCCAAACGTTCTAATGGAGGCTCAGAGCCAGGGCCTAGCAGTTGTTTCAACAAACATTTCGGCTATTCCGGAATTTATTATTCACTCGGAAACGGGTATATTAGTCCCGCCAAACGATCCGTTAGCACTCCAAGAAGGTTTAGTTAGCCTCATAACCTCGCCCGACCTACGTTTCAAATTTGGCAAAGCAGGCGAAGAGCGAGTTAGAATGCGTTTTGATACAGAACAGAACCTCGATAAGCTAGCACGACTTTTATCCGGCAGTTCAACTGAAAAAATTTAAATATGCAAATAGCGTTTTATGCGCCCATGAAATCACCCAATCACCCAAACCCTTCGGGTGATCGAAGTTTTGCTCGCCTCATCGTGCGTGCACTGAAAAATTCCGGTCATCAAGTAACGCTGGCCTCGCACTTCAGAAGCTATGACCGTTATGGGCATCGGTGGTTGGAAATCGCAGCAAAAGCCGAATATGCCCGGGAACGCGCGATCTGCAAGTTAACGAAAACACCCCCGGATGTTTGGTTTACTTATCACCTTTACCACAAAGCCCCTGATCTGATCGGGCCAGCTTTGTCAGATTATTTTGGCATACCTTACGTGGTGGCCGACGCAAGTTATGCTGCAAAACAAACCAGTGGCCCATGGGCGCCGGGCTTTGCCGAAGCCAAGAACGCAATCCTGCGTGCAAATAAGCTTATATGCTTCGATCCGCTAGATGTTGATAGCCTGCGGCATGACCTAATGTGTGGTCACAAACTTTTTATGATGCCACCATTCGTACGCCAGCGCAAAATAACTCCACCAATGCGCGAAAGAGCAAGACGGCGCCTCTCAACAGCTCTAAAGCTACCTACACATATTCCATGGGTCGTTACAGTCGCTATGATGCGTGAGGACATAAAGGCCGAATCTTATAAATTGCTGGCGCAATGTGCACTGAAACTCCGCGATCGAAAATGGGCCCTACTGATCGCCGGTGACGGGACAGTCCGGGCCAAAGTAGGGGGTTGGTTCGAGGGATTTGATAATATAAGGTTTCTCGGAACTCTATTTGGTTCTTCTCTTTCTGAACTTTACGCGGCGGGAGACTTCACGGCTTGGCCCGCCCTTAAGGAAGGCTGTTCCATGGCACTTTTAGAAGCGGCGGCGTCGGGCTTACCTGTTCTTGCCAGCAAAAGACCCGGCTTAGAGCAATTTATCAAAAATGGTGCGAATGGTTATTTGTGCCAAGAGGGGAACCCGACAGATTTCGAATACTATTTTCGATTATTACTCAACGACCCGCACCATTGCAAAGAACTCGGTGCAGAATCCATACACCGGATTTCAAAGCATCATAACCTTGATACGGCTGCCACAAAATTAAATTGGATTCTTAGCCAACGTCAAGTAGGGCGGTAAACATGACAATTCTAGCTTTAGTGCGGCACGGCTTAACGAGTTGGAACGAGAACAAATTAGTACAAGGCCGCAGCGATATCCCGTTGAGCAAAAAAGGCAGAATGCAAGTAGGTAATTGGCGTGTGCCTGACGAAGTTAAGGATTTTTTTATAGTATCAAGCCCGCTTATCCGGGCAAAAGAAACGGCAAGGGCTCTTTTTGGGAAGAGCATACCCACAGACGATCGGTTAGTCGAAATGAACTGGTCCGAGTGGGAAGGCAGATCGTTAAATGAGCTTCGCTCTGAGCTTGGAAACCTAATGGAAGCATGGGAGGCAAAAGGATTAGATTTCAGAGCGCCTGGTGGAGAGAGCCCCCGGGAAGTGCAACAACGATTAAAACCATTCATGCGTGAGAGAGCTAAAACAAAGAAAAACACGCTCGCAGTCTGTCACAAAGGGGTAATCCGCGCCGTCTACGCTCTTTCAATAAACTGGGACATGACAAGTAAACCTCCCCAGAAGTTGAAAGACGACTGTGTCCATCTCTTTGAGCTTGCGAAAGATGGTACACCAAGCGTCCAACAGTTAGATCTGCCCATGATTCAAGACCTCTAGCACTTTGTTTATGGTAGTTTTTTGGCTTCAATGAGAAAAAAAAAGGTCTTTTTCTACGTTCAACACCTTCTCGGCATTGGGCATTCAATGCGAGCTGCGTTGATAGCAAAAGAAATGACCAAATCAGGCCTCGATGTTACTTTAGTCAATGGAGGTGCTCCGAATGCACTGTTTGATCCCGGCACAACAAACATCCTCCAACTTCCTGCAGCTCTCTCAGCAGATGCCTCTTTCTCGAGAGTAGTCGATGAAACTGGAGCGGAGGTAGATGAGGCTTGGAGAAATAATAGACGGAAGGTGATTCTTGACGCTTATGAGAAAATTAGACCAGACTTAACGCTTATTGAGAGTTTTCCGTTTGGTCGATGGTCATTTCGTTCTGAAATTTCCCCACTTCTTGAGCGCGCTAAACGAGTTGGGCCGATATTTTGCTCGGTTCGCGATATTTTGGTTCCTAAGAAAAGTACAGCGCGAAATAAAAAAATCGTTGAAATAATTAACAGCTATTTCACTGGAGTGCTTGTGCATGGAGACGCAGACTTCATCAAGCTAGATCATACATTTTCACATGCTTCTAAAATTATGGAAAAGCTTCACTACACGGGCTACGTAGCAGCGCCAGCCAAGACAGTTAAAAGTACGTCGAACGGGGAAATTGTCGTTTCTGTTGGGGGGGGTGGTACTGGTTTTCTATTAATTTCGACAGCCTTATCGCTAGCCCAGAGTAGCGTTGGTAAAAACTGGCGTTGGAGAATATTAACGGGACCGAATTTCCCGCAAACACACAAAGAAAGCTTCCGACCTGCCCCACACATAAAGATAGAAAGTCTGAGGCACGATTTTCGTGCACTACTTGCAAAAGCCACACTTTCAATTAGCCAAGCCGGCTACAACACAGTAATGGACATAATGGTCTCGGGTGTTCGAAATGTTCTAGTTCCGTTTGGTAGATATGGTCAGACAGAACAGCCATTGAGAGCTAAAGTACTAGCCGATAGAAAAATGTCAGTAATAGTTGATGAGAAAATATTGAACACTGAAACCTTATGTGCAGCCGTGAGAAGAGCACTGGCATTAGAACCGCCGATGATAAGCAGTTTAAATGTCCGCGGCGCGATTAATACTGCGCGCAAAATTAAAGACTGCTTAGAAACACCATGAAGTCAGATTGGTTAAGCCTTGAAAGGGAATTGGACAAGTGGGGTCAAGCTGGCAACCAAGCCTGTTTCTGGTGGCGCGATGACGACCTTGAAACTCCTGGCCCCAAGTTTGAGCGCCTCTTGGAACTGCGACGTGATGCACCTCTCTCTCTTGCTGTTATTCCCAAAATGGCAAAACCTCAAATTGCTAAAAGCATTGGGGCCTACACAGAGGTGGATATTATTCAACACGGATTTGCTCACAAAAATTATGAGACTGCTCCGTCTAAAAGGAGCGAATTTGGTATCAATCGAACACGCACTCAAGTTTATAGAGATTTGTCTCTCGGCAAAGAGATCCTATCGGACATGTTCGGCACACAATTCCTTCCCGTTCTTGCTCCCCCATGGAACAGGGTTGCAATGATACATAGCCACTGCTTGGTTGATGTAGGTTTTCATGCGATTTCTGGGTTCGGCAAGCAAGAGTTAAGTTGCCTTCAAAACATAAACACCCACATCGATCCTATATCATGGAAAAAAAATCGTACGTTCACAGGCGCTAGAATTATCTTACAAAATACCGTAAGGACATTAAGAAGCAAAAGAAAGAATGCTGAATATTCTTTACCAACTGGCCTACTTACCCATCATAAACAGATGGATGAAGACAATTGGAATTTTGTTGATCGATTTATTAAGACTTTACAATCGAATCCTCATGTTACCTTAAAAAGCATCCGTGAAATAATGAGACTGAGTCCCCAAAATGGTTGAAACGCATCCTCCAGAATCAATCACTGTTTCTAAAAAATACAGGTATTCAAGGCGCAGCCTAGTGGCTGATTTCGTTCGTGCTTCGGTTGGGCTGCTGTTCTTCGGTTTGCCTATGATTTTCGCAGATTTGGGACCAGTAATGTTTGGGGTTTTTGGGCTCTTTACTTTATTCTTTTTTGCGTACGGCATCCACGTGATTAAGGAAAAATGGGCTACTTTTGAGTTCGATAAAAAAGGAGTGACTAGACGGGGTATATTTAAAAAACGACTAACATGGGACCGTTTAGGATCTGTAAAATTATATTATTTTACAACCTCCAAAGATCGGCCTCAAGCAGGCACTGTATTAAATAAAGCAAGTTGGATGGAGTTAACCATCGAAGCTGATAGCCAGAAACTGAAATTTGACTCGGCACTTGAGGGTTTTATACAGATTGCTAATGAAATTGAGACAAAAGCCAATATGATGCACGTGCCAATAGACCCTTCAACGTCGGCAAATTTTCGAGCCCTTCGGGGAGGCTTCGGTACCATCCATGAGGACGACCCGCACTCAAAGACGCCTTATGCAGATAAATACCGAGATCTTGGGCTCTAATGACGGAACTGCTGCGAATTAATGACCTCAGTATTAACCTAAATATTCCGGCGGGCAAGATTAATGCCGTTAGTGAAGCAAATTTTCGGGTAGAAGCCGGGTCTTGCGTTGCGCTTGTCGGTGAGTCTGGCGCCGGCAAGTCTGTCACCGCAGAAGCTATCATGGGTATTCTTCCTAAGAATGCAGATATTAAAAGTGGTCAAATCCTATTTTCTGACCCTGCAGCAAACGGCACAACAGTTGATATCGCAAAATTGGAATCAAACTCTAAAGTAATGCGTCGTATCCGCGGCGCTCGTATTTCGATGATTTTCCAAGAACCAATGACGTCCCTTTCTCCACTTCACACAATCGGTGATCAAATCATAGAGGCTCTGCAAATACATCAGAATTGTAACAATCGTGAAGCCATCGGTAGAACACGTGATATGTTAAAGCGAGTGGGCTTCCCTAATCCGATGGATGCTGTCGACTGTTATCCTTTTGAACTTTCGGGCGGGCTTCGACAAAGGGCTATGATTGCTATGGCGCTCGTCTGTCAACCTGCCTTGCTTATCGCCGACGAACCAACTACTGCATTAGATGTTACTATTCAGGCACAGATCCTGAAGTTGCTTAGAGACCTAAGGTCTGACTTGGGCATGGCGGTTTTAATAATTACCCATGATTTGGGTGTGGTTGCAAATATGGCCGATGAGGTGATAGTGCTTCATGATGGAAAGATTGTTGAATCTGGCACCCGCAATGATCTTTTTCGCAATCCCCAACATGAATATGTGAAAGCACTGTTTAAGGCAGTGCCGCGCATAGGTTTAAGTCAGAATGAACGCTTGAAGCCCATCCATGGCATTGAGAGAAACCATGAAGTTTATTTTCCTCCTAGTGCAGCGAATACCCGCACTCGGTCACCAATAGGCACAGAAGAACCTCTTTTAAAAGTGCGTAATCTCCATAAGATTTTTCATTTTAAAAGAAGCAAATGGTTACGGAAAAGCCTTGACCATTCAGTAACGGCTGTAAATGAAGTAAGCTTTGATATTAACCGCGGGGAATGTCTGGCACTAATTGGAGAAAGTGGTTCCGGCAAAACAACTCTGGCAAAGTTGATTGTACGCGCACTAACACCAAACAAAGGATCCCTTACTTTCTTGGATAATAGCCACGAAATCGATGTGTTAGCCATTGCTGGCTCTGAATTGTCCCAATTCAGAAAAAAAATACAATATATTTTTCAGGATCCATTTAGTTCGCTTGACCCTAGAATGACGGTCCTAGACATCATCGTTGAGCCTTTGGTCATTCATAGGGTAGGGAGCAGATCAAGTCGACGCGAGATAGCTTTAGAGCTCATGCGGCTGGTTGGGCTCGAAAAGGAAGCACTAGGCCGGTATCCACACAGCTTCTCTGGAGGTCAACGTCAGCGTATCGGCATAGCAAGAGCTCTTGCACTTAAACCCGAGCTTCTAATCTGCGACGAACCTGTGTCTGCCCTTGACGTCGGAATACAGGCGCAAATACTCAATTTGCTTGGAGACTTGCAACGCGAATTACACCTTACGTATCTATTCGTCTCCCACAACCTTGCCGTTGTAAAATATATTGCTGATCGAATCGCGGTGATGTGCCGCGGTCGCTTGGTTGAGATTGCCTCAAAGGAAGACCTATTCAAACGTCCTGCCCACCCTTACACCCAAAAATTAATTTCAGCTGTGCCGGATATTAATCTAGAAAACCCTCTTGATTTTGATGAATTATTGGGTGAGCGTGCGTCTGAACCTGCAGCCTGGCCTGGCCCGTTTCGCGATGACGGTCTCAGCGAGTTAACGCTTCGCCAAATAGGCGCGGGACATTTTGTTAGAGCTGCCGACACTGATCAAAGGGGCCAAAAGCTAATATGAAAAACTTGCTATCTCTAGGGATCATTTTTTTTTCTGTTTTGCCTATTGGCCAGTCCAAAGGCAATAATTTTGAGCGCCCCCTAACCCTGGTTGAAACACCCTCGCTCGAGAAGTTCGTTACAAGCGGGACCCTTCCTAAAGTTTCTGATCGAATTCCGCATAGCCCCCACATAACTACATTTAGGAGCGGAGAGCAAAGTCCAGGATACCATGGAGGCACCCTTAAATTACTCATGGCAAGGCCGAGAGATATACGGCTAATTGTGGTTTATGGTTACGCAAGGTTGATGAAATACAATAAGAAATTCGATCTTGTACCCGATATTTTGAGGCGTGTCGCAGTTCGCAATGGCAGGGTTTACACACTCCACCTACGCCCCGGTCACAAATGGTCTGATGGACATTCTTTCACCTCAGAAGACTTCCGTTACTATTGGCAAGACGTCGCGAATAACCCTATGTTATCACCCTCTGGCCCCCCGGAGGTAATGCGTGCCAATGGTAAACTCCCGGATTTCAAGGTGATTGACAAATATACCGTGCGTTTTTCTTGGTCTAAACCTAACCCTGACTTCTTGCACTCTTTAGCACGCGCCCGCCCGCCTTTCATTTTTCGCCCCGCCCATTATTTGAAAAAATTCCACGCACGCTATACGCCAGAAGAAACCTTGGCAGAATATGCTCTCAAAAAGGGAGCGAGAAATTGGGCTGCTTTGCATAACAAATTGGACAACCCCTACAAGAACAACAATATCAAGCTTCCAACCCTTCAACCGTGGGTCAACATTACCAATGGACCGTCAGAGAGATTTATTTTTAAAAGAAATCCCTACTTCCATAAAATAGATGAGGCGGGGCGCCAACTCCCCTACATTGATCAAATTGTAATGAATATTGTAGACAAAAGTATTATTCCGGCGCAGGCGGGAACCGGGCGCGCTGATTTGCAGGCACGCTATCTAAGGTTCGATGATTACACGTTTCTTAAAAATAATGAAAAAAAAGCCGGCTACAATGTTCACCTTTGGCGAAACGCTAAGGGAGCACATATGGCGTTATATCCCAACCTCAACGTTAAAGACGCTGTTTGGCGCCAGCTGATCCGGGACGTAAGGTTCAGACGCGCCTTATCGCTAGGTGTGCATAGACGGGAACTCAACCGGGTTCTGTACTTCGGACAGGCATTAGAGGGCCAGAATACTGTGTTACCAGCCAGCAGGCTCTATAAGAAAAAATACCGAGAGGCCTATGCTCAATATGACTTAGATCTTGCAAACCAATTATTAGATGAAATTGGCCTTACACGATATAACACTCAGAATATACGGCTTCTCCCTGACGGTAGACCTCTGGAAATTATTGTAGAGACTGCTGGCGAAAACACCGAAGAGCCCGACGTTTTAGAGCTTGTGCACGACAGCTGGCAAAAAATCGGCATCAAACTACTAATCAAACCATCGCATAGAAACGTGATCCGCCGCCGAATTTATTCAGGTGACACGGTAATGTCTCTTTTCTCCGGACTAGAAAATGGGCTACCAACGGTTACTTCGAGTCCTGCCGAATTAGCTCCAACTCGTCAGACCCAGTATCAATGGCCACTCTGGGGTCAGTATCGAGAGACGAATGGTCAGGCCGGTGTTGCGCCAGATATGCCGGCCGCAAAAAAATTGCTGTCGCTTCTTCAGGAATGGAGGAAATCGACAACGCTGGAGAAGCGTGAACAAGTTTGGCATCAAATGCTGGAGATTCATGCGAGACAGGTATTTACAATTGGACTTGTCTCTGGAACTTTGCAGCCGGTAGTTGTGAGTAAAAAACTCCAAAACGTTCCAATACAAGGTATCTACAATTGGGATCCAGGCTCACACTTTGGCATTTACGAACCCGATACTTTTTGGTTAAAACCCAAAAGCGAGAAGAAATAACTCAATCCCATGCTGAGCTACATCGTACGGCGACTCTTTTTGATGATACCCACGATACTGGCTATTAGTGCCATCGTATTCGTAATTATACAACTTCCACCAGGGGACTATTTCACTAGTGTTGTTAACGAAATTCAAAGCCGGGGCGAATCAGCAGATAAAGCAAAGCTTGAGTTTTTGAAATCTCAGTATGGCTTCGACAAGCCGCTCCACATTCAATATTTCCATTGGGTTGGCGGCATGTTGGAGGGGGATTTTGGGTATTCGTTTGAGCATGACAAGCCTGTTACTGATGTAGTAGGAGACCGCCTTCTACTGACATTCATTGTTTCATTAACGACCATTATTTTTACCTGGGCCATCGCTTTTCCCATCGGGGTGTATTCCGCCGTGAAACAGTACTCCGTGGGTGATTATACCCTAACATTTATCGGTTTCATTGGACTAGCAACACCAAATTTCTTGTTAGCTCTTATTTTGCAATATTTTGCTCATATTTGGTTTGACATTTCAATTGGCGGGCTTATGGACCCCATCTACGTTGATCAACCATGGACATGGGAGAAGTCCCTCTCCGTCATGCAACACATCTGGATTCCAGTGCTCGTAATAGGCACCGCCGGAACCGCGAGCATGATACGTCGCTTGAGAGCCAATTTGCTAGATGAGTTGTCAAAACAATATTTCATAACTGCACGCGCAAAGGGGCTTCCGCCGCTACGGGCATTGCTTAAATATCCCCTCCGAAGCGCTCTCAACCCATTCGTCGCAGACATCGGAAATATGCTGCCACAAATAGTATCTGGTGCGGCAATCGTCTCAGTTGTTCTTTCCCTTCCAACAACCGGCCCAATGTTGCTCAGTGCTTTACAAAGCCAGGATATGTATTTAGCAGGATCATTTCTAATGTTTCTTGCCGCTCTTACCGTAATAGGTACACTAATATCGGACCTTGCACTTGCGGCCCTCGACCCACGAATTAGGCTTGATAAAGGCCTCCAACGATGAATATTCCGCCCGCTCGCTTGCCGCACTATGTGAGCAAAGAACCATTTATAAAAGGTAAAAAAACACCGATCAGCGTTGAAAAAAAACGTTTTTACATGTCCTCACAATGGCAACTAATGTGGTGGAAATTTCGCCGCCACAAGTTAGCGGTGATAGCGGGGACATTTTTATTACTTGTCTACGTGAGTGTTTTGTTCTCAGAGACAATCGCCCCATACAATTTGCACACGCGTCATACTGAATTTCTATACGCTCCGCCACAAAAAATACGAATATTCCATGAAGACAAGTTAACGGCTCCTTTCGTCTACGGCTTAAAAGTGCACTTGGACTTAACTACGCTACGCTGGATTTATAGCGAAGACAAAAATAATAGATATGCCTTGCGGTTTTTATGTTCTGCGCCAGATTACCCCGGGTCGTCTTACAAATTTTGGGGCGTGTTCGATGGTTCTTTCCATCTAATTTGTCCATCTCAAAAGGGTCAATTATTTTTGCTCGGAACCGACAGGTTGGGGCGGGATATGCTTTCACGGATAATCTATGGTGCCCGTATCTCGCTGACTGTAGGTTTAATTGGTATCATTGTCAGCATAATGCTCGGAATGATAATAGGGGGTCTTGCCGGTTATTATGGTGGCCTTGTCGATAGTGTAATTCAAAGATCAATTGAAATAATTCGCTCTTTTCCAGAACTGCCGCTTTGGATGGCCCTGTCAGCATCTTTGCCTGTTAATTGGAGCCCAATATCAGTTTTCATCGGAATTACTATCATTCTTGGCTTGCTCGATTGGCCAGGGTTAGCGCGAGCGGTTCGTTCAAAATTGCTTGCTCTGCGCGAGGAAGACTTCTGCGTTGCAGCTCAACTCATGGGGGCAAAACCAAAACGAATAATTGTGCGGCATTTGCTTCCAAGCTTTTTGAGCCATCTCATTGCATCTGCCACCCTCTCTATTCCGAGTATGATCCTTGCAGAAACAGCTCTCAGTTTTCTCGGGCTCGGCCTGCGTGCACCCATTACCAGCTGGGGTGTAATTCTGAATGAGGCGCAAAATATAAATGTCGTTGCACTATACCCTTGGCTGATACTACCGGTAATACCCGTAATATTAGTAGTCCTTGCTTTCCAATTTTTAGGAGACGGATTGCGAGACGCGGCTGACCCTTACAAGTAATTGAGGCATGCCTCCTTATAAAAACTGATGCACAAGGAACATAAAAAAGATGAGAAATCAGACAGCTGTGTCATTAACATAGCACCTAAGAGGCCCAAAGTTTTTTCAGTTTAAGGTGGTAAAGAAGTAATTGAATTTATTCATGTGACGTAATTCGGAACCATATAGACGACTCTCGAGCTCCTGGCTGAAGCGGTAGTTTAGCAACTTCAGTCGACAAAAAGATGGTTTTCAGATAATGCGAAACAAAGTGACTTGAAAACATTAATTCTGCATTCGAGGCGGCTAAAAAAGAGGCAACGGCACATTGTTCGTTGTAACCACGCCAATGCCAATCCGACGGATAATCATCCGGCAAGAAAATGTCATGTACATGGACAATTACACCATTAGCTAAAAATGGCACAATTTCATTGAACAGAAAATCCACATCACTGCCAGGCATCAATATGTGACTGGAGTCTATGCTCACAATGTCACGAGACCCAACTTTTCCCCAAATTTCATTCCCTGCCAACTGCACCGGCTTTGAGATCAAGCACAAGTTTGCACTTTGGGGGACATCCTTGCGAGGTTCTGGGTCAATGGCTATGTGGACAGCCTCTATGCCCTCATCACAAATCGCCCGAGCCACGAACCTCGTAGAATGGCCGACACCAATCTCAATAATTCGCTTAGGCTTAAAATGTCTGACCATACAATATAGCATTGCTGCATCAAGACGTGGAAACCAATCCTGAGTCCATCTTGCTTTCTCTGTCCCTGTTCCATCAATCTTTCTGAGATCACACTCATAACGATCCGCAAGCCTTAGCCAATGAACTTGAGTCGACGCCGCCTCATTTATCTTTTTCCGCCAATGCTGGTAATTAAGATCTCCCGCGCTACGACTATCGTATACAGAAGCTTTAGAGGGTATGTAATAGCCGTGGGATTGGCTACCAAACAGCGTATTTAAACCAAGCCACCACCGCCGTAACTGCTTTGACATTAGAATCCTAAAAAAGACGGCATTTATGAGCCCGAACTGGCTATCAATGTCATTCCTTCACGAGCAACAACTGTTCCCGGCCGCACATTTTCAGCCTCACGTGCGACCTTATCCATAAACTTGTCATCGTGTTCCGGATCATGGTGAAATATTACAAGCTTTTTAACGTTCGCCAACTCAGCCAATTTTACTCCCTCCTGCCATGTGGAATGACCAAAACCTTTAAAGCGCGTATATTCTTGTTCAGTGTAGGTGGAGTCATAAACGAATAAGTCTGCGCCCTCTATAAACCGAATAAGGTCGGTATCAAGTATCCCTTCTTGGTGTTCAGTATCGGTTACATAACAGACCGTATTACTTTTATAATCGAGGCGATAACCTGTGGCCCCGTTCGGATGATTTAAAGGAACAGTTGACATTTGTATGCCAGGCCATGGCTCATGCGGCTCGCCCGATACAAAGTCTCGGTAACTTACATCGGCTTGAAAAATATCAGTTGAAACTGGGAAGAGCGGCGGTGCCATCATCTGGTTTAAAACCTCTTTCAAAGTATAATCAGGTTTCAAGTTTCCAGCAGACAGTCGAATCTTGTTTTTGCCCTCATACAATGGCTTGAAAAAAGGCAAACCGCATATGTGGTCAAGGTGTGTGTGGCTTAGATAAATATGGGTGTCTACAGGGCCCTCGCACGACAAAGCACTTCCGAGATTAACTATTCCAGTTCCAGCGTCGAATATTATTAGATGGTCCCCACAACGCACCTCAATGCATGGAGTATTACTCCCATATCGAGAGGCCTGATCACGGGAACAAGCGATACTACCGCGTACCCCCCAAAACCGAAGGCGTAAATCAGAGATATCAGACATGTCCTACACGAGAAAAAGTTTCAGGGTTTGCTATGTTCAAAACTCTACCCCAATTCCCTAATATCTGTAAGTTGCAGAACGAAATTTATTCGAAAAAAGTTCCTTAGAATTTTAATCGATAGCCACCACGTTCAGTCACCAGTATTTTCGCACAAGCCGGATTTTCTTCAATCTTTTGTCGAAGTCGGTATACGTGTGTCTCAATAGTATGCGTTGTAACATCAGCACTATAGTCCCAAACCTCACCGAGCAGCGCTTCCCTTAATACTACTTCACCATTACATCTGTGGAGATGCTCAAGAATTGCAGCTTCCTTCTCTGTAAGACGCACCGTCTTTCGATTGTTCTTGTGTGTCAGAATATTTGACCCAACTATAAATTTGTAAGGGCCTATTTCTAGGCTGGAATCAGAAGGTTTATACCTACAACTTGTTCGCAACCTTTCTATCAGAAGATTAAGCTTGAATGGCTTAGTTATGTAGCTTTGTTCGCTACCATTAAATTTTTCAAGCAGCCTAGGTTCAACGGTAGCGTCACACAACATAATGATCGGTAATTTAAAACTATTCTGACGCAAAAATCTAAAGATTTCACCGGCTGTCATCCCTGACAGGCAATCATCACAAACTATTATATCTATTCGGTGTTCTTTTATTAGTTGAATAGAATTTTTAAGGCTATTACTTCCAAGAGCTACAAACTCATCGTGGAGTTGTAATTGTTCTTCCAGAGAGATTCGTAGCGCAGTATCTTCGCCAATAATTAGCACTTTTGTAGTTGTCATTTTATATTGCCTCAGCTCGGCATTGTATCTTGACGATATATAAACCACTAAAATTTTAAAAACCTGATCCTGTAATAATAGTCTGGTTACTTTTTACAGGTTAAGCAATTCAAGGCTTTTCTTAGCGGCATTTCGTTTCGCATAGCCCCATGTGGACATCATACGCCCGCGAAGTCCACGGTATTTTTTCAGAATAGATGGCACCTCTTTTGCATAGGAAATTAGCGAGAGGATAAACTAATGACCACACCTTTGAGCACGGTAGCGAACAATCATTTATTTCCGAATTACTCTGTGAACGATCGCGCATCTGTTCAGGGCAATTCGTCCAGCTCCAGTGAGAAAACCAAAAACACACCTTTGACAAAAATGGAACATGAAGAGGTCGATCATCCTTTCGCCGAATTTGACGATCAATACGCTGGCGAGACCGTCACCCGAGCTGAAGCAGAAAAAATATGGGATGAAGATCAATCCAAAGATCTATTCGGCCAAGACGGGCTCACTTTTGGCGATTTGGTAGATATAATTAACCCCTTGCAACATATACCGGTTATTTCCACCATTTACCGCGCTTTGACCGATGACCAAATAGAACCCGGTTCTCGTTTGGCCGGTGGGGCATTGTTTGGAGGCGGTATAGGCTTTGCAAGCGCACTTTTTAATGCCGTTTTAGAAAATGCTACGGGCCAAGACATTGGCGAGCACGCGCTTGCATTTGTCGGCATTGGAGGCGAATCCGACAGCTCCACAAAACTCGCCTCTCCGGTAGATCCAGATAAGCGGGGAAAACCTTCCGGCATCCCAGTCCAGGCAGCCTCAAGCCCAGAAATCATCTCGTCTAATACAGAAAGACCAAATCGCATCCCAAGTTATGCTGGTGCTCCGATAGTTCCTGTGCAAAGCCAGCGTGGGCGAGCATTCGGAGGTATAATGATACCACCGAATGGGAAAAATCCTGTGGTACCTGGCTTAGACCCTCTCAATTCCAAAGCAGCAGATGCGCTGTTGGCGGCACGGTCGGCTGTGCCGAGTCGAGAAATTCCCGCGCAAAACAAGCCTCATTCTCAAATTTCCCATACAAATAGCGAAAAAACAAACACCGCCAATCTTAGCGCCCAATTGCGAACCGCAATGGCCCGGGAGACTAGAAAATCTCTGCTGGCAACGACGTCCATATCGGAAAGGCTCGTGCAAGAGTATGGGTCAAAGAACAAACGAAAGTCTATGCCTTATACCGAACTCCAAAGTAATAACAGAGATTTAAAACCACCGTTCATAGATAAGGACATTTTTGTCAACGGTCATAAACATAATTTCAAGAAACTTTCATCTCATTTAGCTCGTGGCAATTTTCAAAATGCTGCGACCGAGTTGCCAAATATCATGTTAAATGCCCTGGACAAATATGAAGATATGGTTCGAAGTCAGAAAAAGGAGCGTTCCTGAATGGAACGCCTAGATGTCCAAAAAAGTAAAATAAAATCCATTCCAATTTTTCTGATATGAATGTCTTCGTAAAACCCACAGGTCATCTTATTGCAGATGGAAAACAATTTCGATGCGCTCTTGGCCGGGGAGGAGTTACCACAAACAAAAAAGAAGGTGACGGTGCAACACCGACAGGCAAATTCCCATTTCGCTCTCTACTTTTTCGCTCAGACCGCTACGCCCCCCCAAAAACAAGACTGTCCAAGTCAATTATACTACCGGAGGATGGCTGGTGCGATGAACCCTCTGATCCCAATTATAATAAACCAGTAAGAGTGCCTTACGAAGCGAGTCATGAAAAGCTGTGGCGAGATGACGGCCTTTACGACATTGTGGTTGTGTTGGGTCACAATGATCAGCCGGTAGTGCCCTACCTTGGCAGCGCAATTTTTTTACATTGTGCCAAACCGGATTACAGGCCCACCGAAGGCTGTATTTCAGTGTTACCAAATGATTTATTAAATGTTTTGGAATTAATTGGACCTAATGATAACTTGATCATATCCACTTAAGATCGCCCTCACTTCAGTTGCGCTCACCGAAAATTGCTGAACCAATGCGAACGTGCGTAGCTCCGAACTCTATTGCAGTTTCATAGTCGGAACTCATGCCCATACTTAGGTTTTCAAGGCGGTTTCGCTTAGCTATTTTCTGAAGCAACGCAAAATGTAGGGAAGGTTCCTCATGTGTGGGGGGTATACACATTAAGCCCGACACCGACAATTTCAGTTCATCGCGACACAAACGAATAAACGCATCAGCTTCGTTCGGAGAGATTCCCGACTTCTGTGGCTCGTTTCCGGTGTTCACTTGGATGAAAAAAGTGAGCTTCTTACCAGACAAAGCGATCTCTTTCGCTAATACCCTTGCAAGCCGCGGTCGGTCTAACGTTTCAATAACGTCAAAGAGCTGAACCGCAGCTTTAACCTTATTAGTTTGAAGCCCCCCGATCAAATGCAACTCCACCCCACGAAATTTCTTCCTTATAGCCGGCCATTTTGATTGCGCCTCTTGTACCCGGTTCTCACCGAAGCACCTATGTCCAGCATGCAAAAGGGGCTCTATCCTATCCGCGCCGAAGGTCTTCCCGACGGCTATTAATTCTATGGAACTAAGCTCACGCTCCGCTATATTTGCCGCTTTTTCTATATTCTGCTTTACATTTTGAACATTAACACAAACGTCTTCAGATCGGCTCATAGAAATCTCCATAGAAAACCCAACAATGTGCTACAGAAATTAAAAGATTTTCGCACCGGTTCAAAATTTTATAGATTTCAGAGCCGATTTTCCTGCATATAGACATCATGACAAAGTATAACATACTAATTTTGTTTTTCATTGTTCTGGTTTTGGGCTCCTGCTCTAGCGATAATGGTGGCACTAGCACCAAGGAATCTGAACCACTACAAGCAGCCGGCGGTGATAGCAGCAAAAACGGCGGGTTGATTGAGGCGGTATTTGGGTCCAACGAGGGGACTAGATCCGAAACCTCGTCAATTTCAGTTAATGGTTATTTATGGCGAGCATCGCTTGATACAATTTCTTTCCTACCACTCAATACTGCCGATCCGTTCGGTGGTGTTATTATCACTGATTGGTATACCCCCCCTGAGTCTCCTAATGAGCGCTTTAAAGTGAATATTTATATCCTTGACAAGGCACTGCGTGCCGATGGTTTACGGGTCACTGTTTTTCGCCAGAGACAGACACCGGGAGGAAGTTGGATCGAAGCAAAAGTTAACCAAAAAACTGGTACAGATCTTGAGAATGCGATTTTAAAACGAGCTCGGCAAATGCGAATAAAGCTAGGTCAATAATAAAATTCAAGGCACCTAATACTACAAGTTCACTTTGTCCCAAGACAGAATTTAAATTCAAAACGCTCCGCATAGGTGAAACTAATGAGCCGCTATAACTTCAAAATCACGGAAGAGAAGTGGCAGCGCATTTGGGCCGAAAACAAATGCTTCGATGTGACCGAAGATCATACCCGTGAAAAATATTATGTGATGGAAATGTTTCCTTATCCATCTGGCCGCATACACATGGGTCATGTTCGCAATTATACTCTCGGTGACGTGGTAGCGCGTTACAAAAGATCCCGTGGTTTTAATGTATTGCATCCTATGGGCTGGGATGCATTTGGTTTGCCTGCAGAAAACGCAGCGTTCGAAAATAAAGTCCACCCAGCAGATTGGACGCGTGAAAATATCGCTGCTATGCGACAGCAGCTAAAAAAAATGGGTCTTTCTATCGATTGGTCCCGGGAAGTTGCCACTTGCGACCCTGAGTATTACAAGCAAGGGCAGAGGTTATTTCTGGCTTTAATGGAAGCTGGCCTCGCTTATAGAAAGGAGAGCTGGGTTAATTGGGACCCGGAGGAAAACTCTGTTTTAGCTAACGAACAGGTGATCGACGGTAAAGGTTGGCGAACTGGGGTTCCTGTCGAGAAAAAATTGCTCAATCAGTGGTTTTTTAGGACTACAGCATTTGCAGATTCTCTTTTGGAGGGGCTTGCTCATCTTGATCGATGGCCCGACAAAGTGCGTCTTATGCAAGAAAACTGGATTGGTCGATCAGAGGGTGCCCGGGTCAGTTTCGGTTTAAGTAATGGCGTTTCGCTTAAAGTATTTACGACGAGGCCGGATACTTTATTCGGTGCCTCGTTTTGCGCGATAGCTGCAACCCATCCGTTAGCGCAAGACCTCTCCACAACAGACAGCCGGATTGCAGCATTCATTGAGGATTGTAATCGAGTTGGAACTAGCGAAGCATCTGTCGAGAATGCAGAAAAGATAGGTATTGAAACTGGCCTTACCGCCCAACATCCATTTTTGAAAACTAAAACTCTTCCAGTATTCATCGCTAACTTTGTTCTAATGGATTACGGTACCGGGGCAATTTTCGGTTGCCCAGCACACGACCAACGCGATTTGGATTTCGCTCTGAAGTATGGCCTCGAGGTCAAGCCTGTGATACTGCCTGTTGACGAGTCCGAAAGTGATTTTCTGATCACCGATACGGCATATACAGGAACTGGAACTCTTATTAACTCGGACTTCCTTAACGGACTGGATACAAAACAAGCATTCAAACGTGTGTTGAAAGAACTAATGGTCCAAGGTCATGGAGAACCTGAGACCAGCTACCGATTGCGTGATTGGGGAGTGTCTAGGCAGAGGTATTGGGGCTGTCCCATTCCAGTAATTCATTGCTCCTCATGCGGCGTTGTACCTGTACCAGACAAAGATTTACCAGTGATTTTGCCCAGAGATGTTGTCTTCGATGGCCCAGGGAACCCCCTGGAAAAACACCCAACTTGGAAACATGTGACATGTCCTAAATGCAACCAACCAGCGCGACGGGAAACAGATACCTGCGATACATTTTTCGACTCCTCATGGTATTACGCACGCTATTGTTCTCCCCATCACACCGCCCAGCCCTTTAACAGAGAGGCATCTGATTACTGGATGCCCGTTGACCAATATATAGGGGGTATCGAACATGCCGTCCTGCATCTGCTATATTCACGGTTTTTCATCCGCGCCCTTAATGAAATAGATTTAATAAGCTGCGAGGAACCGTTTGCCGGCCTCTTCACACAGGGGATGGTATGCCACGAAACGTACAAAACCGTTAACGGGAGGTGGCTTTTTCCTTCCGAAGTTGTTCAAGACGACAACTTATGGAAGCATGCAAAAACTGGTGAAATTATAAATAAAGGTCGCTCCGAAAAGATGAGCAAATCAAAACGAAATGTGGTCGACCCTTCGGAAATCATCGATGCTTACGGTGCGGATACCGCGCGACTTTATATGTTGTCCGATAGTCCCCCTGATAGGGATTTAGAGTGGACCGAAGCTGGCATTCAAGGTTCGTGGCGATTTTTAAATAAAATCTGGCGCATGATCGAACAATTTTCAGACAAAGTCGATCACTCAGCTAGATCCGTACCCAAAAATTTTGATACCCTAGCCTCTCTTCACAAAGAAATGCACAAGACCATTGCAAACGTAACGGGCGATCTCGATAAATTTCATTTTAATCGCGCGGTAGCACGAATACGAGAATTTACTAATTCCGTATCTAATTTTCATATAAGAACCGAAGATGCTGATTGGATGAGGACACAGTGTTATAATACGATTGTACAGTTAATATATCCCATCGTTCCTCATATTGCTGAAGAGCTGTGGCAGAAGATGGGTAATGACAAGTGTTTGTATCAAACAACATGGCCTCAGTGGGACTCAACACTTTTAGAAGACGAGACCGTAATAATCGCAATTCAAGTAAATGGGCGTCTGAGAGGTAAGATAGAAATTCCACGAAATAGTGATAGGGAGCTTACCGAAGCGCGCGCTTTAGCAGATGAAAACGTCCAGCGGGCACTGTCAGGCAGAAAGCCGATTAAAGTAGTTGTAATACCTAATAAGGTGGTAAATGTTGTTATTTAAAAATATTCTGTTGGTCGCCGCCCTTTTCTTAACAAGCAGTTGTGGTTTTGAGCCTCTTTATCAAAAAAAGGCCGGCAGTGATGCAGTAAACGACGACCTCGCGCAAGTTGAAATACTTAATTTGCGCGACAAAGTTGACTACAAAGACAGACTGGGCCAAACGCTTAAAAATCTGCTTCTTGACCGGTTTAATCCCTATGGCCAACCGCAGTCACCCTTCTATAAACTGGATGTTAAACTTCAGTCCACCAAAACTGAGCTTGGGTTCAACATTGTTGACGAGGCCACTAGAGCAAAACTTACGCTCAACGCAGAATATGTACTGAGTGAGAGCAAAACAAACGCTGTTCTATTTCGCGGAAGCTCAAGGTCAATTAATAGCTATAACATAATCAGTTCTGATTTTGCTACTTTGAGTGCAGAGAAAAACGCCTTTGATAGAGGGACAAGAGAAATAGCTGATGACATTACCCTCAGGATAAGTACATTTTTTCATAACTTGCGTCGCAGCTAATAGAAAACCGATAGGCGGCAATTTATTTTGAAAGTTGATAACAGACATGCAAGCACCTTTATAAAAAACGGTGCCGAAAATTTCCATGCGGTATTGATTTACGGCCCTGACGCAGGACTTGTTCTAGAGCGAACAATGGATCTAGCTAAGCAAAACACCTCGGACCTCAACGATCCTTTCAATGTTTCGAGATTGTCTCAGAAAGATATTCTTGATGATGTAACGGTGCTTACTGACACCCTTAACACGCTATCGATCACCGGAGATCGGCGTTTAGTAATTATTGCCGATGCAAGTGAAAGATTATCGAACACTATTGAAGCTGCGCTTAACGATGCAAATCGCGACACCTTGCTAATTTTGAGGGCCGGCGACCTCAAACCTCGCAACAAGCTTAGACTTTTTTTCGAGAAATCGGATTCTGTGGCGGCGTTGGCCTGTTATGCGGATGACTTTCGTGGATTAGGGCACCTTATACGCACCATTTTCAATGAGAGGAACATTTCCTGTGATCCTACCGTACTTAATTTCATTGAGAATAGTTTAGGGAATGATCGTGCTATTTCGCGCTCTGAGCTCGAAAAACTTTCGCTTTTTGTCGGTAATGGAGGAGAAGTATCACTTAAAGATGCAGAAATGATGATCGGAGACAATTCCGCACTTACCCTGTTTGATTTAGCTCTCCACACAGCTGATGGAGATGCTTTGGCCATGGACAGAGCGATCAATAGATGCCTTAACGAAGACATCAGGCCTATAGCAATATTACGGGCTGTAGCGGGACACTTGGTAAGGTTACAGCTAGCTTTAGAGAAAATACAAGAGGGCGATTCTCCAGACCAAGCTATGCAAAAATTGCGCCCGCCGGTGTTTTTCAAAGCTAAGGGACAGTTTCGGTTACAATTGCTTTCTTGGACAAAATCCCGAGCGCTAAAAGCTCTGGGACTACTACTGAAAGCCGAGCAAGAATGTAAAAGAACAAACATCCCAGACACCGCTATTTGCGGCCGGACCCTACATCAAGTCGCTGCCCTTGCTCGAACTGCACGCTAAAAAATATTTGCAGCTTAGTTCAGAAACCTATTTTCAACTTCGAGTCAAAATTTGAAGCAAATCATCCAACTGTTCCAAACTTTGGAACTGCACAGATAACGTACCACCCTCTCCTTTTGTCTCAATCATAACCTTCAGACCAAGGCGATCACTTAAACTCCCCTCGAGCTCAACTGTATTTGGATCTTTAGAGCCGATTATCTTTTGATTTTTACCGATAGACCTTTTTGCTGCTCCATTCGTAGAACGTTGAATTAACTTTTCCAATTGTCGGACACTCAAACCCTTCGCCACAATCTCAGAAGCTAGCAGCTCTGGCTCTGAGAATGTAATTAGAGCACGAGCGTGTCCAGCGCTCAACCTGCCATCAAGAACCATATTTTTTACCGAGTCAGGAAGCGCGAGCAACCGGATCATATTTGCAACGTGGCTTCTACTTTTACCCACTGCCTTTGCTAATTGTTCTTGAGTATGGCCAAATTCTTCTAGCAGTCGGCTATATGCCTCAGCCTCTTCCAACGGAGAGAGGTCTGAGCGATGCAGATTTTCGATAAGCGCTACTTCCAGAGCTTCTCGATCATCCATCTGCTTAACCACCACGGGCACTTTATGTAACCCAGCCGCTTGAGCAGCTCGCCACCTGCGCTCGCCAGCAATGATCTCGTAGTTATCGGATGAATCATCTAGTGCCCGTACGAGAATGGGCTCCAAAACACCCTTGTCTTTTACAGAAGCAACAAGTGCTGCGTGAGCAGAATCGTCAAAATGCCGGCGAGGCTGAAATTTACCCGGCTTCAAAACGTGGATGGCCAGTTCTGAAGACCCAGACTTGATCTTGGTCGCTGTAGCATGCTCCTCCTCGCCAAAGAGTGCAGACAAACCGCGCCCGAGACCGCGACGAACCCTCTTTTCTTCGGTCGAAATCATGCTGCAGCCGCCCGCTCGCGTTTAAGCAACTCTCCGGCGAGATGTATGTATGCTCGGGCCCCAGCACAACTGTGATCATAAAGAAGAACAGGCTTACCGAACGACGGCGCCTCAGAAATGCGAACATTCCTTGGTATAATGGTACTATACACTTTATCGCCGAGATGATTGCGAACATCTTCAGCGACCATCTCCGAGAGATTATTGCGTTTATCAAACATCGTAAGAACCACCCCCTGAATGTCCAACCGGGGATTGAAAACACGACGAACACGTTCAATCGTACTAAGCAAATGGCTAAGACCTTCAAGCGCGTAAAACTCGACCTGCAATGGCACCAAAACCGCATCGGCAGCCGTTAAGGCATTAATTGTAAGAAGGTTTAAGGAAGGGGGTGAGTCTATCAAAATGTAATCAAAAGCCCCCACCCCCAATGTTTCTAGGGCATCTGCTAATCTATATTCTCTGCGCTCAGCATTTACCAACTCTACCTCGGCTCCCGCGAGATGCACCGAGGCCGGCACTATTGATAATCGGGGAATATCCGTTGCAAGGACCGCAGATTTAAACCCTGCACCCTCAATTAAAACATCGTAAGAAGAAGTCTTTATCTGAGATCGATCAAACCCAAGCCCGGTTGTAGCGTTCCCCTGTGGATCAAAATCGATAATGAGCACCCGTTTTTCAATGGCAACAAGTGCAGTTGCCAAGTTTACGGTTGTAGTAGTTTTTCCAACGCCACCTTTCTGATTGGCAACAACTAAAACTCTCGTTTTGGATTTTGACCCAATTTTTGTCTCGTCGACACTATTCACCTTGCTCAACTCCCAAAACTAATATTCTCCCGCGCGGATCGCTAATGCTGTCCAAAACACGTGCAAATTTTATAATGTCTGAATTTAACAGACCTAATTCCTTATCTATACCTTCTGTTTTATGAAAAATACATACTTTTTTCTCGTTAAATGCAGGTTCAACATACTTTAAAAGCTTTGGAAGAGGTGCAAGGGCCCTAGCCGTAAAAATATCTATGTGTGGTATTGTATCGATGACAGACTCGATGCGCTCCACATGTATACTAACCTTGCAATCCAGCTCCCTCGAAGCCTCCCGCAAGAAAGCGGATTTACGTTTGTCAGATTCGACCAAGTGCACATCGGCCCCCGGTAGCATCAAGGCAAGCACTAAGCCCGGCAATCCACCGCCGCTGCCCAAATCAACTATGCGCGCCTTTTTGTTCGGGATGTGACGGGCCAGCTGTGCACTGTCAAGGATATGGCGCCTCCAGGGGTCATCCAAGCTACGCGAGCTCACCAAGTTTATGGTTTTGTTCCATTTCTTAAGGAGAGTGATGTAAACCTCGAGCCGGTCAGCTGTTTCACGTGAAACAGGGACCAATTTGCAAAACATTTGGCGCGACATGAGGTCATGCACGGTCTGAAAAATTTCTGCGCCTTACATGTCGCAACAACGCTATTATTGCTGCGGGCGTAACACCAGAGAGGCGAGCGGCAGCCCCCAAGGTCGCAGGCTGTGCCGATTCGAGCTTCTGGCGGACCTCGGTAGAAAGGCTCCCCACCTCGGCGTAATCCAAATCACCGGGTATTTCAAGGGCCTCATCGCGTCTATACGCCTCGATATCAGCGTCTTGCCGCGCCAGATAGTGACTGTATTGTGCGTCTATCTCTAACTGTTCAGTCACCTCTGGCATCAGCTTCGACAGCTCGGGCCATAGCGAAAAAAGCGTCTGTATTTTTATTGCGGGTAAGGCTAAAATTTCTTCTACAGTGCGTCGCTTCCCATCTTTCGGAACATCAATTCCCTGCTTTGTAAGCTCCGACGGCGTAGCTGTTAATTTCTTGCTAAGCGAGCGCGCATAAGTTAATGCGTCTCTTTTCTTGTGCCACCGCTTGATCCGCTCGCAAGATAAACAGTTCAAGCCCTCTCCCAGGGGAGATAAACGCTGATCTGCATTATCAGCGCGTAATCTTAACCGATATTCTGCTCGAGAAGTGAACATTCTATAGGGCTCGTTGGTTCCCTTTGTGACCAAATCATCTATCATCACACCGATGTAAGCTTGTCCTCGATCCAGTGTAAAGGGATCCAAAGCTTGCACAGACCGAGAAGCATTGATGCCTGCCACTATACCTTGCGCCGCGGCCTCTTCGTATCCAGTTGTTCCATTAATCTGGCCCGCAAAATAGAGCCCGCTAATTCTTTTGGTCTCCATTGTGTGCTTCAACTGGCGTGGATCAACAAAATCGTATTCAATCGCATAGCCTGGACGCAGCATCGTCGCACGCTCTAAACCCGGAATTGTGGCCAGAAACATATGCTGCACATCTTCGGGCATAGAAGTTGAAATGCCGTTTGGGTAAACCGTAAAATCATCAAGCCCCTCCGGCTCAAGAAATATTTGGTGGCGAGCCTTGTCAGCAAAACGGATAACCTTGTCTTCTATTGATGGACAATAGCGCGGTCCGCGCGACTCAATTTGCCCGGAGAATATGGGTGCTCGGTCAATATTTTTTCGAATAACCTTATGCCCCTCCACGCCCGTATAGGTAATGTGGCAATCAACTTGAGGGGTTTGTATTTTGTCCGTCATAAATGAAAATGGTTGAGGCGGATTATCACCCTTCTGAGCCTCCAGCCCCGCCCAGTCTATTGTCCTTCCGTCCAAACGAGGCGGCGTGCCGGTTTTGAGCCGATCAATGGCAAAGCCGTAGCGTTCCAAAGTCGCAGACAAGCCATAAGTTGCGTCCTCACCGACACGTCCAGCTGGGATTTGCTTCTCACCGATGTGGATTATACCTCGAAGAAATGTGCCAGCTGTAAGTATTACAGTTTTCGTAAGAATTGTCTCGCCCCCCCAAGCAACAACACCAGCAACGCGATCAGAGCTGTCTACAAGAAGCCCCTCGATGGAAAGCTCCATGATGTGCAGCTTGGTTTGTCTCCGCAATATTTCTGCCGTTGCTTTACGGTAGAGCTTTCTATCTGCCTGCGCACGGGGGCCCCGAACAGCTGGGCCCTTGCTTTTATTCAACATACGAAATTGAATCCCGGCGGCGTCTGCGGCTTCAGCCATCACCCCACCGAGGGCGTCAATCTCCCGAACCAGATGCCCCTTGGCTAAGCCGCCGATTGCGGGATTACACGACATTTCGCCAATAGTATCGAGCCGGTGGGTGACCAAGAGAGTCTCGGCTCCACACCGAGCGGCAGCAGATGCAGCCTCACAACCCGCATGGCCGCCACCAATTACAACCACATCCCAATTTTTATCTGATAACATATTAAAACCTTACGAATAACATTAATAAAACCAGACTGTGCTGGGGTCCCACTTCCGCCCAATGGTTTTTTTATCCTACTTGTTTCACGTGAAACAGGCACGATGTTTCGGGTGGCCCGCTTGAGATTTTTCGTTGCTGTTATAGTACCGTTCATTTCCCTATGCAAAAGTCGTGGAAGACAGAATCTAGAATTTCCTCAATATCGACAGACCCCGTAATCCTTCCCAGAGCACGCATGGCTACTCTGAGATCTTCAACTCTTAACTCCAACAACGCTCCATCTTGGGACCTTTTCAATGCCTCGATACATTCGTGCAGCGCTTCTCGATGACGCGCACGACTGATGGCGGGCGAGTTGCCTATATTAATTCTTTTATCAACCGCGGCTACAATACCATCTAAGAGGCCCCTGAGACCAACCTTTTCCGCAATAGAAATTTCAAAAATAACCGCTCCGGTTGATGAGCACCTTTCCCTTATGTCGATGGCATTTGTCGCTCCAAGATCTGTTTTGTTGATCACGACGATTGTATCTTTATCTATCAATTGCTCGACCTCTAGGAACATTTCTGTTTCGTCAGCCGCAATCATGATTATTTTGAGATCAGATGTCAGGGCTCGATCAAAAGACTTCGCGATGCCAACAGACTCAATTCCCGAAGCCGTTGCCCGTATACCCGCTGTGTCTGCAAATACGACTGGATACCCGGCCAGATCGATATGTACTTCAATTACATCTCGCGTAGTTCCTGCGCACTCAGACACAATCGCAGCATCGCGGTTTACCAACCAATTTAAGAGGCTTGATTTGCCGGCGTTCGGTGGTCCCAGAATCGAAATGCGTATTCCTTCCCGCAATCTCTCGCCCCTTCCATCGTCATTTAGATGTTCTGAGATCTCTCCGACCAACTCTGCAATAGGGCCCCATATAGCCTCTTCCTTAATAGATAGATTTTCATCTGGAAAATCGATAAACGCCTCCGCGTGCGCCAAAGAAGAAAGCACGATCTTGCGCCAACCTTCGTAAACTTTCCCAAGGGCACCATGAGATTGCCGCAATGCTTGCCGCCTTTGGGCCTCTGTTTCAGCATCAATCAAGTCAATCATGCCCTCTGCAGCGGTAAGGTCTATTTTCCCCGAAAGCACAGCGCGGCGCGTAAACTCGCCAGGCTCGGAGAGGCGCAAAAACGGCTGAGAGCTGAATAATTCAAGCATACGTTTGCGAATTGCTGCGCCGCCATGCAGATGTAGTTCCACTACGTCCTCACCAGTGAAACTTTTGGGTGCGGGAAACCAAATGGCAATGCCATCGTCAATCTGATCACCTTTATCGGGATCATAGATCGTAGCGCGGACCACAGATCTCGGGGCTGGCGTAGGAGATCGTGATAGAACTTGAAGCGTCTGCTCAGCTTTCGGGCCCGAAATTCGATATACAGCCACACCAGCCCGTCCGGGCGCGCTCGCTAATGCAAAAATTGTTTCAATCATACCTGCTGCACTACATGGGTGACAATACCGTTAATCGCAACTATGCTTGTTTTGACTCTCGTTTTTTATAAACATTCTAGGTGAAATAGATGCCCGATATAACCATTAATTGCCCTGATGGGCAATTCACAGCTTATCTAGCAGTGCCGTCAAACAACGATTCTAAAGGCAACGGCGGTATCTTAGTTATCCAAGAAATTTTTGGCATTAACAAAGATATGCGTGCTCATTGTGATCGAATGGCCGTCATGGGATACTTTGCGCTATGTCCGGACCTTTTTTGGCGGCAAGAGCCGGGGATACAACTTACAGATCAATCTGATGCTGAATGGGCAAAAGCCTTTGAGCTATACAAAGGTTTTGACGTAGACAAAGGCATCACCGATTTATTAACTTCACTTAAACACTTGCGGGAAATCGATGGTTGTAATGGTAAAGTTGGCACTGTTGGTTTTTGCCTTGGGGGCTTCCTAGCGTACAAAATGGCAATAGAAAGCGATGCAGACTGCAATGTCAGTTACTATGGGGTTGGGATCGAAGATCACCTGCAGGATGCGGATAAAATTGTTGGGCCAACAATTTTGCACATTGCGGAAGAAGATAGCTTTGTGTCAAAAGAGGCACAATTCGATATCAATAAGCAATTAGCTACAAAAGATAACATTGATATCTACAACTATCCAATAGTAGATCACGCATTCGCGCGTCACGGTGGTATAAATTTTGATGAAGCAGCCTCGGAGATGGCAGATCGGCGTACCATGGAATGTTTCTCTGAGCATCTCAAATAAAGGATTATATGGATGCCTTATGCTATACAAATTCTCGAGACCGGGAGTCCTGAAGTTATGCATGCGGTTGACGTGCCGGAGGAATTGCCCGGCCCTAGGCAAGTTTTAATAGACCAAACTGCAATCGGCTTGAATTTTATAGACGTTTACCATCGTTCCGGTCTATATCCGGTTAATTTGCCTACAACAATCGGCATGGAAGCTGCCGGATCGGTGAGTAAGATTGGCGATGCTGTAACAGAATTCTCTATTGGGGATAGAGTTGCCTACGCAGGCGGCGGTCTAGGTGCCTACACAAACAGACGGGTTATCAATGCTAATGCGGTGGTAAAAATACCTGACGATGTTTCTGACGAAACTGCAGCGGCTATAATGCTTAAAGGGTTTACAGCTTCTTATCTATTGCATCGCACGCATCCTGTAAAAAAGGGCGATATTGTTCTATTCCATGCTATCGCCGGTGGAGTGGGGTTAATTGCGTGCCAGATTCTTAAACAACTTGGTGCTATCGTGGTGGGCACCGTGGGCAACAAAAAGAAAGCTGAACTTGCCCGTAAGTACGGTTGTGATTACCCAATCGTATATACAGAAGAGAGCTTCAAAACTGCTGTCATGGATATAACCGATGGGCTTGGCGTGCCTGTGGTCTATGATTCTGTAGGCGCATCAACCTTTGATGAAAGTATAGACTGCTTAGCTACATTCGGAACATTTGTATCATTTGGTAATGCATCGGGTCCTGTCCCGCCTTTCGAACCAGGCCTGCTTTCACAAAAAGGCTCTTTGTTTTTTACACGACCGACACTAATGAGCCATATTGGAACACCCGATCTGGTGAAAGAACTGGCCGGTTGGCTTTTCGAACATGTGGATAACGGACTAGAAGTTGAGATTAAGCAAACTTTTGCTCTCAAAGAGGCTGCTGATGCTCACCGCGCTCTTGAATCAAGAAACACTATGGGCTCTACAATTCTTATTCCCTAGCTCAAAGAGCTGCTACATATGTAGAGAATACTAAAATCCTTGAAATCACGCTCTCATTAGACTTAATGCATTCTTTTCCACTATTGATTCATAGAATCAAAGAAATCGGAGTTATTCTTCGAATGTTTTAATTTCTCTAGGAGAAACTCCATGGCATCGGTGACTCCCATGGGTAGCAGTATTCTTCTTAGAACCCACATTTTAGATAGTGTACCCTTTTCAACCAGTAGTTCCTCTTTCCGTGTTCCTGACTTTTGGATGTCGATTGATGGGAATACCCGTTTATCAGACAGCTTACGATCAAGTACTATCTCGGAATTACCCGTTCCTTTGAATTCCTCAAAAATCACCTCATCCATGCGACTGCCTGTGTCTATCAAAGCAGTTGAGATAATTGTCATAGACCCGCCCTCCTCAACGTTTCGCGCTGCACCGAAAAAGCGCTTGGGCCTCTGCAAGGCATTCGCATCTACACCACCAGTTAAGACCTTACCTGAGCTCGGAACCACCGTGTTATATGCTCTTGCAAGCCTGGTGATGGAATCTAACAATATTACTACATCCCTTTTATGCTCTACCAACCGCTTAGCTTTTTGAATAACCATCTCTGCAACTTGCACATGACGGGCAGCAGGTTCGTCAAAGGTGCTGCTAACAACCTCGCCGTTGACTGAACGAGCCATATCAGTAACTTCTTCTGGCCGCTCGTCTATAAGCAAAACGATGACGTAGACTTCGGGATGATTGCTTGTAATCGCATGCGCAATATTCTGCATGATAACTGTTTTACCCGTACGCGGCTGCGCCACGATCAGGCCGCGCTGACCTTTCCCTATGGGAGCAACGAGTTCGATCACTCGGCAAGTGAAATCCTTTGACTCGTCATTTTCAATTTCAAGATTTAACTTTTCCTCTGGATAAAGAGGTGTAAGGTTATCAAAATTTATTCTATGGCGCACAGCCTCGGGGTCGTCAAAGTTGACTTTTCCAACTTTGAGTAATGCGAAATAACGTTCCCCATCTTTTGGCGCGCGGATTTGACCCTCTACGGAATCGCCTGTCCTCAGTCCAAATCGTTTTACTTGACTCGGGCTTACGTAAATATCATCCGGTCCCGGCAGGTAATTCGACTGGGGAGATCTGAGAAACCCAAAACCGTCTTGTAACACTTCTAAGACGCCATCCCCCACTATGGGAACCGAATCAGCCGCTAACTGTTTCAAAATCCCAAACATCATATCTTGTTTTCTCAGATTGCTTGCGTTTTCGACCTCTAGTTGCTCTGCAAAGGCGAGAAGATCGCCAGGAGTTTTTTGTTTCAAATCATGGAGGCTAATTTCTTCCAATTTCATTGTTAACTCGATTTTTATAAAGGGTTTACCAGCAGCTTCTAATTTAATTTAACGGTAAATATGGGAATTTTACTTATCGGCTCTCTAAGCGATTTGGCAGGAAACCAACGTTGGAGCCAAGTGGAACATTATTATGTATGTGCAATATAACTGAACTACGAGCCGGAACAAGCGAAAAACCAGAAATATGGAAAATTTCCGGTTAAATTTTCTAGAAACTTAAAAAAATATATCGATCATCAAGCTAGAGACACTAGAGCTACATTTTTTTATGTGAACGCTTTTCATAGCTCCGAACAATCTCGACTAGTCGCTCCACTGATTTAGGATCCGTTTCCTTGTTTACTCCATGACCCAAATTGAAAACGAAGGGCCTATTAGAAAAAGCGGATAAGACTCTATTGACGTGGACATCGAGTGATTCTAAATCCCCCAACAAATAGATCGGGTCTAAGTTTCCTTGTACAGGATAGGTTTTAGATATTGCTGTAGTTGCCCAATTAAGCGGTACCGATTGATCTAAGCTGACGGCATCAACTTTTGTTTCTGATATATAATAAGGAATTTGAGCAGCAGCCCCCCGGGGAAATCCAATGATAGGTATGTGTGGATTTTTACGCTTAATTTTTTCAACAATTCTCCGGGTTGGCTTTATCACCCATTGGTTAAAGTTAAAGCAGTCTAGAATTCCTGCATGAGACTCGAAAATTTGTAAAACTTCAACGCCCGCATTTATCTGTGCTTCCAAGTGGATTATGGTGGCGTCGGTAAGAATGTCAACGAGCGCCTTAAAACTCGTTGGATAAGAAGTCGCCCAATGCCTAATCTTTTGAAAGTCACGGCTCGATCTTCCTTCCACCATATAAGTTGCAACAGTCCACGGTCCCCCAGCAAAACCAATCAGAGCACAGTCATTTTTTTTTGAAGCGGCAACGCGTTCAATTGTCTCGTAAACTGCGCCCAATTTATTATGAGCGGAGTTTTTTAGTTTATCCATCGCATTTGGCAGAATGGGTTCCTGTGGGGTAAGCGGTTCAAGAATTGGTCCTAAGCCTTCTTCGAATGAGACATGTTGCCCCAGCGCATCCGGAATGACTAAAATATCGGAAAACAAAATAGCAGCGTCAAATCCAAAACGCCGCACCGGTTGCAAAGTGATTTCGGCTGCAAGCTTGGGACTATAACACAAATCGAGAAATGACCCCGCACTACGCCTAATTTTTCTATACTCAGGTAAATACCGTCCCGCTTGTCGCATCAACCATATGGGAACAGACGATGTTTGTTTTCCTGATAGATTTTGCAAGACCAAACTCATGTTCGTGCAAATCTCCTCATTCTCTTGCATCAAAAAACAAATTAAATCTTAATTCAATAGGATGTTGTTGTTGTTTTACAGTGTATAACGTGGATTAAAATTATGCATATTATATCCATATGTAAGTGTGCATTAGCTTTACTCGCTGTGGATATAAACAGAAGAGGTGTTCGCGAATCCCTAGATTTCATAAGAAATCGCTCTTTACTCCATCAAAAAAGGGA
This sequence comes from Pseudomonadota bacterium, assembly GCA_036339585.1. NCBI lineage: Bacteria > Pseudomonadati > Pseudomonadota > Pseudomonadota bacterium. Next base: position 387,278 of record JAYZAS010000004.1, on the reverse strand, counting down.
CAGTGATTAACGGGAATAAAACTTAATATGGCAGCTAGTTTCATTTTTATACATTTGGTGCAACAATGTTTTCCAGAATGGAAAACATTGTCTACACCTGTGGATTTTACCACATAAAAATGGAATTTATTAATGTGGTTGTGGATAAACACTTGTTCATCCACATTTGTCATTGATTAATACAAGACCCTAAAAGACCGGAATGAACATGGCCGAACGGTACGATCTTCACTTGGTATCAGACGCTACGGGGGAAACTATCCATAGTGTTGCTCGCGCGTGCCTTGCACAATTCGGCGCGGTTGAACCAGTAGAACATCACTGGTCGTTAGTGCGCACCACGGGGCAGATAGACAAAGTCCTTGACGGTATCTCAAAGAACCCGGGTGTAGTGATGTTTACAATAGTTAATAACGCGCTACGGATCAGGCTCCAAGATGGTTGCAGATCCCTCCGGGTGTCGTGCATACCTGTCTTGGATCCCACGATGGCAACCTTGGCTAACTACTTCGGAATAGAAAGTCGGGGTGAGTCGGGATTGCAACATGCACTGAATGCACAATATTTCGAGCGTATCGATGCAATGACCTACGCCATAGCAAATGATGACGGGCAATCTGTTTGGAATCTAAAGCATGCAGACTTAATACTCGTCGGGGTATCTCGGACCTCCAAAACACCAACCTGCATGTACTTAGCTAACAGAGGTATAAAAGCAGCAAATGTTCCATATGTTCCAGAGGTGGCCCTTCCTAAAGAGCTGTTTGAACTGAGGTCTGCGGATGCGCCACTTATCGTGGGTTTAACAAATTCTCCAGAACGTCTAATACAGTTACGCCGTAATCGATTGCGTTCACTGTCACAGCAAGACGAGACAGATTATGTCAGACTTGAGATAGTAAGACGGGAGGTGGCCGATGCGCGAAGAATTTTTGCGGAATATAATTGGCCAGTAATTGATGTTGCTCGAAGGTCGATTGAAGAGACAGCGGCAGCTGTCATGCAGCTAATGGAAAATTAAACTTGAATGTGAAAAGTGACACTCCACTTATTTTGGCGTCTGCAAGCAAATCCAGAGCTTCGATTCTCAAACAGGCTGGCGTGAATTTTCAGTGCATACCATCGTTTTGTGATGAAGATAAAATAAAATTAAACCTTAAGCGTCGAAATACTCCAACAGAAATGATTTCTATGAAACTTGCTGAAGCCAAGGCCAGTATAGTTAGCAGTAAGTACCCGGAATTTCATATTGTAGCTGCTGACCAAATACTTGAGTGTAATGGAATAGCCTACGATAAGCCTGTGAACTTGGAACAAGCGAGGCAACATTTATTAGATTTCCGAGGCAAAACTCACTTTCTATATACGGGGACAGTGATTTACAACGCATCCGAATGTGTATGGCACAAATCTGAGAAACTAGAGATGCAGATGCGTAATTATAGTGATGCATTTATCGATGAATATCTAAGTGTTTTGGGGACTTCAGTTTGTGAATCTGTTGGCGCGTATAAACTAGAAGGAATAGGCGCACAGCTTTTTGATAACGTTAAAGGCGATTATTTTTCAATTCTTGGGTTGCCTCTGCTTCCCCTCCTCCAATATTTGCGCCAAATAGGTTTTATTAAAAAATGATACCGAGTCATAAAACGAAAATCGCGGGAGTTATAGGGTGGCCAATAAATCACTCGAAATCTCCAAAAGTCCACGGCTTTTGGCTTAAAAAATACAATATAGATGGAGTTTATCATGCGCTATCTGTATCACCGAATAGATTATCCCAAGCACTTAAGGGTGCTGCCGCAATGGGATTTAGGGGCGTAAATCTTACGATACCGCATAAAATGGAAGCAATGGCGCTGTGCGATAGAATTGATGATACAGCCAAAAGAATAGGTGCTGTAAATACGGTGACAATTTGTAAAGACGGTTTACTTTCAGGGACTAATAGTGACGCATACGGCTTTATCGAGAACTTATATAATAAATCCTCTTGGACTGCTTCGCAAGGTCCTGCTGTAATATTGGGGGCTGGAGGTGCCGCGCGTGCCGTTGCAGTTGCTTTATCCGACGCAGGGGTGGATCAGATTCGGATTATCAATCGTACCCGGGAACATGCAGAGGCTCTAATTGTCGACACCAAAATAAAAAACGCGGTAGCTGAAAGTTGGAAATATAGGCATGAAGCGCTGGAAGGCGCTGGTTTGCTTGTAAATTCAACTAACTTGGGTATGGCAGGGTGTGAGCCGCTCGATATAAATCTATCTATGCTACCACAATCAGCGACTGTGAACGATATTGTCTACGTACCTTTACTTACGGAACTGCTTAAGGCCTCAAAAAACAGAGGCAATGAAGTAGTTGACGGCCTAGACATGCTTTTATACCAAGCCAAAGTTGGTTTTCGCCTTTGGTATGGAGTTAGTCCTGATGTAACGAGCGACCAGCGAACATACGTTCTTAGGTAAAAGACAGTTGGAAAAGTAAATTAATGCGTATTATTGGCCTCACAGGTTCAATTGGTATGGGGAAATCTACAGCAAGCCGTATGATAAAAGGTTTTGGTATCCCAGTGCACGACTCCGATCAAGCGGTTCACAAGGTTTTAAAATCTGATGGTCCAGCTCTAAAGGCCATCAGGCAACGTTTTCCGGAGGCTTATCAAGGTGGATTTATTAACAGACAGGTACTTGGACAGCTTGTTTTCAATGACGATGACGCTATAGCGGACTTAGAACGCATTCTTCACCCAGCAGTAAAACATGATCGCCACCGTTTTTTTAGGCGATACAGAGCACGGCGAGTATCGTTGGTAGTCATAGATGTGCCACTGCTTTTTGAGACTAATACATATCAGGAGTGCTACCAGACTATTGTAATTTCAGCTCCATCTTCGGTACAAGCTAGACGGGTATTATCTCGTTCCGGCATGACTTTTGAAAAATTTCAATGCGTCAAATCCAGACAAATGCCGGATAATGAAAAACGTAAGCTCGGAGATATCGTTATTCCTAGCCACCTGGGCCGTCGCTTTACAATGAACAAGTTAAAAAAATACTTTTATAGCTTGCGGTTTTGGTAGGGTATCCCAATCGGATCATAAATTGGAGAAACGCAAGTGTTTAAACAAGTATAACCTCAAGGAGCTCAAAACGCATGGCAATGTTCGAAATAGTGTTGGATACCGAAACTACCGGTCTTGATGCTACTGGGAAAGATAGAATTGTGGAAATCGGGTGCGTAGAACTCGAAAATCACGTGCCTACGGGAAGAACCTACCATCAGCATATCAACCCTGAACGTGATATGCCAGAAGAGGCTTTTAAGGTACATGGACTTTCCGAAGCTTTTTTGTCTCAAAAGCCTATATTTCGTGAAATCGCGCAAAAATTTCTTGAGTTTATTGATGATCGGCCATTGGTGATACATAATGCAGAATTTGACATGGCCTTTATAAATGCAGAACTGAAAAGAATTAACCTGCCGGAGGTCGCAGTAGTACGAGCTATAGATACATTAAAAATTGCGAGAGAACGGTTTCCCGGCGCGCCCGCTAGTTTAGATGCTTTGTGTAGGCGCTTTGGAGTCAATAATACTGCTAGAACACAACACGGGGCGCTACTAGACTCACAGATATTAGCTGAAGTTTATTTGGAGCTTGTTGGCGGCAGGCAACAAGCCCTCACCCTCAAGGCGAGGGTGGAGAAATCGAAAAAAGCAAACGTCACGAAGCTAAAGCGTCTTGCCGCACGTCCCCATAGCGCTAGCGATACTGAGCTTGCAGCTCACACGAGCCTGATTGACAACATCCCAAAAGCTATATGGCGCCGTTAGTCAGATTTTTCTTGTTCGTCTTCGGTGGCTACAGCAGTGCCTTGGGCATAAATATCCATGAAATCAACTGGATTTAGCAGCAAGGGAGGGAAACCACCGCTCCGAACGGTATCAGATAGAATTTGCCGTGCAAATGGGAACAATAAACGAGGTGCCTCTATTAATAAAAGCGGCTGAATGTGTTCGTCGTCTACGTCGCCAATCACAACGTGTCCGCCGTACTGTAACTCAACTAGAAATACAACCTCTTCATCATGACGGGCGCTGGCTTCAAGGAGAAGTATGACCTCAAAGCGTCGATCGCCAAGCGGTTTGGATTTTGCATTTATATGCAGCGCAATCTCTGGTGTTGCATCTGCTTCTACTATAAAACGTGGAGACTGTGGATTTTCAAAAGACAGATCTTTTATATATTGATGGGTGATGTCGAGTGGGGCGTCTTCTATCGTAATGTCGTCTATCTCTTCATTTGTAATTGGTGTTTCGTCGCGGTCAGCCATGTGTAAGTCCTTAAATTTACTTGGCGGTGGCTAACACGGATCGCAGTTAGATACAACCGTAGCACCACCCGGGTGCTGACTGGTGGTATTAAAATGAAGGATTCCGCAATTTTTTGCCCGGATATTAGTTAGACAACGAATGAAACCCCAGTGACTAACAACAACTGTATTTACATCATAATTACTCGCGAGACGACGAAACTCTTTGCATCTTCGGTTTAGTGAAAGTGTGTCTTCTTCTAGATCTGGCCACCAATTTTCTGTAACGGGATCTAAAAAGTTTACGTGGGGGAAGTCGACGCAAAGCGTACTTTTGGGTGATCCTATGTCACAGTTAAAAACCGCGTGTTCCCCTATTAGTGGCGTTGCTGTGATGTTAAGGTCTAAATGACGGGCAACGATTGTTGCTGTTTCTAAAGCACGTCGGTACGGGCTCGACAAGATTTCTTTTAGGCCTAATCGTTCCAGAGATATTGCGGCATGAAGGGCTTGATTTTTGCCTAGAGGGGTCAACTTTGGGTCTCGAATTCCGGGATCCTTGCGGGTTTTACCGTAGATCACATTAAATTCTGATTGGCCGTGCCGCAATAGATACATAAGATGCACACATAGACAAACTGGTTAGTGTTTAAGACAAATCAGAGGTTTTATTATTTTTGGGAACCTCTTGATCCTGATTATTTAAAGCCGGATTATCAATTTCGTGAAATTCCCCATCAATCACAGTCGCATTTCGTTCGTCGGTATCGCTGTTGTGGCGCGTTTTTTCATTTGATGGCCATACCCGCGAGTAACTTTGGCTCTTTATTTGAGCGAATATTGTGTTGCCAAGAAATAAACGAAATCTTGGGATCAGTAAAAAAAACCCTATGCAATCAGTCAAGAACCCTGGTGTTAATAAAAGTACGCTGGCAAATAACAAACAGAGGCCGGTCAGGACTTCCTTTACGGGCAATTCATTCCTATGTAATGCCTCCTGCGTATTCCTGAGCGCTCGAAGCCCTTGATGCCTTAGCATTGCTGAGCCAATGATTGCTGTAATTAAAATTAAAGCAATTGTCGTCCAAATCCCGAAAAAATGCCCTGCCTCAATGAAAATCGCTATTTCAGCAATCGGAACTCCAACAAAAATAAAAAGAATCAGAAGCCTCATACTTGTCCTTTGGCTCTGCTGACCGTATGTAAGGTTATGGGAATAGTGTCCAAGCCATAGCAACGGTTGCGTCGACAACCACCTTAACCTAAGGTCCCTAATAACTTTGCGCAAGATATACACTATTTGGTTTTGGATAAAAATTACTGGGCTCAGTGTTTAGGCTGATTTGAGCCTTGAACAAAAGAAAGGCCTTATATAATGGGCGGCGACTACGTTGATGTAATCATCTTTGCAGCTATAGCTGCATTTCTCGTATTTCGCTTGATCAGTGTGCTTGGCAAGCGCACAGGTCAAGAAGGATCACGTGATCCGTTCGGCATTGCTCGTAGTGCTGACATTACAGACCGAGAGGAAAATCCTGAAAACTCTGGAGCAGCAAGCGGACTAGACGCTCGGGTTGATAACGTAGGTATGTCAACACCTCTCGAGTCCGGTTTAGAAAAAATAAAGATTGCAGATAGGCAATTTGATGTGGCTGAATTCCAAACAGGTGCCCGTAATGCCTTTGAAATGATAATCACGGCATTTGCGCTCGGTGATACCGGTACGCTTAAATCGCTTCTGAGTGAGGCCGTTTTTGCAAACTTTGACCATGCTATTACCCACCGGAAGCGAGCAGGTGAGACACAAGAAACGACGCTTGTGGGGATCGACTCTGTGGAGGTGATTGAGGCTTGTCTGCTTCATTCTACCGCGCAGGTAACAGTCAAATTTGTAAGTAAACAAGTTAGTGTTCGTCGTGACCAATCTGGTGTTGTTATTGATGGAGATCCAGAAGCAGTTAATCAAGTGACTGATATTTGGACCTTTGCACGAGATATTCGCGGGAAAGATCCGAACTGGTTGTTAGTAGAGACACGAAGCTCAAATTAGAAAATCTCGGTTCACGACTTTGTATTCACACCCTTTAAGAATGCTCATTTTATTAGTGGCGCTTGGTGTGATTAGTTGCTCCCCTGCGCTGGAGAAGAAAAAACCTTTTAAATTAGACCCAGTGAATTTCAAAAGCCTTCCAGGCTGGGGCGATGATAACCATTCAGAGGCTTTAGGCGTATTTCGCGGATCCTGCCAAAAGTTTCTGGCCGGAAACAGTGGTAGTCCGTCCAATAGATTAGGTCTAAAACTCGATTCTTGGCGGAGAGTTTGTTCGTCATTACCTGCCGGTGATGTCAACGACGATCAGGCGCAAGATTATTTTGAAAAATGGTTCCAACCCTATTTAGTTTTTGGTCCACATGGGCCGGAAGGGCTTTTCACTGGATACTTTGAGGCTGAGCTTACAGGCAGTTTGCGCCGTGAGAACCCCTCTCAGACGCCTATCTACGGTGTTCCAAATGATCATATTACCGTTGATCTTGCTCGTTTTGACTCAAAACTAGCGGGCAAAAAGCTGGTGGGAATGGCAAAAGAAAATCAGCTCATTCCATACCACACACGGGAGGATATTGCTGCAGGTGCGCTGAAAGGCAAAGCTAAACAAATAGCTTGGGCCGACGACTTGATCGATCTTTATATTCTACATGTGCAGGGGTCTGGACGGGTGCGGTTGCGCGATGGATCGGTCATGAGAATCGGTTTTGCTGCGCACAATGGATATGATTATCGTTCTATTGGACAGGTACTGATAGAACGCGGTCAACTTGGACGCAATCAAGCTTCCTGGCCACATATTCGGCGCTGGATTGAAAAAAACCGAGATCAGGCTCGGGCATTGTTGTCTGAAAATGCACGGTTTATATTTTTTCGTATTACGGGTAGCAGAGGGCCAATTGGTGCACAGGGTGTTCCATTGACGGCTGGAAGAAGTATGGCGGTTGATAAGCGCTATATTCCAATTGGTGCCCCCGTATGGATCGTTACTCATTGGCCGACTGATAAATCGCGCCCACTTAGGAAATTATTGGTAGCGCAAGATACAGGCGCCGCAATTAAGGGCCCTGTGCGTGGCGATTATTTTTGGGGCTTCGGTAGAAAAGCGCTCAAGCTTGCAGGTACCATGAAGAGTGCCGGACGTTATTTTGTTTTGCTTCCACGATGATACGGCTGGAACGCTCCCTACGCGATTGTGTGATTAGCAAATTATTTCTGAAGTAAAGAAATTAAAAAGTGTTACGTTGAACTGGTTGTAGAACTTTTCTTAAAAATATATTCTGAGTTAATTACTCTAGTATTCACCTCCAAAACCGGGATTGATTGTTTGTAGCTGAAAAACAACTCGGGGGAAGGGAATCAGTATTCCCAGAAAAAGATGGAAAAAAAGAAGCAACAGATTAGAGCCACAGCAACGACATCAAGCTGTGATGAAGGTATTGGTCTTTGGCGCCAAGCTGTCTCTGATGTAACCCCCTTGAAGAAAAATTCTGCTACAGCATTTGCTGCTGGAACAGAATGTGACAGTAATTTACAAACGGGCAGCAAGACAAGTTGTCATTCCCCTAGAAGTGATTTTGTTAAAGTTAAAGGACCACTGGTTCCACTCTCGCATGGCACGCTCGTAGGCCTAGATAAACGCACAGGAGAGCGTTTGAAGCGCGGCAAGTTGGAAGTTGAGGGACGTCTCGATATGCACGGTATGAGCCAAGCTACGGCATATAGAGCGTTGAAAAGGTTTTTATTGGATAAACAAGCCGCAGGAAAGAGGTGTGTGGTAGTGATCACAGGCAAAGGAAGCCGTGATGGCGGAACGGGCGTGCTGAAGGAAGCGGTTCCTCGCTGGTTAAATGAGCCCTCTTTGCGTAAGCATGTGTTAGGGTTTGATTACGCATTACCGCGCCTTGGCGGTACTGGCGCTCTGTATATTCTATTGAGGCGCAAACGTTTGTAAAAACTCAAATTTCTGCAACAGATCCTTACAAAAAAACCGTTATTGTCGATGACACCATTTGGCCGGGAAATTAGAAAAATGCGTTCCGAAAGAGGGGTCACACTCTCTCACATGGCAGAGGCATTACAGGTTTCGCCATCGTATTTGTCTGACCTAGAGCATGGAAAACGAGGTAAGCCAAGTGTCCCAATGGTCAATCAAATTTGTTCATATTTTAATATTATTTGGGATGATGCTGAAAAAAATCAGAAGTTAGCCGCGATTTCAAGGCCGCGTGTGGTTGTTGACACTAGGGATTTATCATCAGATGCCACCTTATTAGCTAATTTATTGGCCAAAGGCATACACACTGTCTGAAGATAAAATAAGATTTCTCATAAGCTACCTTAGCTCAAAAATCAGATCATAAGCCCGAGAAAAGATAATATTGAAGAAATCAAAGGATGAATTTAGATAGGTCGGCGTCTTTCGCTAAGTTCTCCACCCTGCTTCGCACGTAGTCGCAATCGATCTGTATCTCTTCATTAGGCCTGTCCGTGGCAGAGAAACTAATTTCTTCTAGAAGTTTCTCCATAACGGTATGAAGACGCCGAGCGCCAATATTTTCGACGTTCTCATTAATTTCGGCAGCCAATTTGGCTAATTCTGTTATGGCTTCATCTTGAAAAACAAGTGTCACTTTCTCGGTTTTAAGCAATGCTTCATACTGGCGAATGAGGCTATTCTCAGGTTCCTGTAAGATGCGTTCGAAATCACTTCGAGTAAGAGCCTTCAGTTCAACTCGGATTGGAAGTCTCCCCTGAAGCTCCGGCAATAAATCAGATGGTTTTGCTAGGTGAAATGCACCAGAAGCAATGAAGAGGATATGATCGGTATTTATTGGCCCATGTTTTGTGGACACAGTCGTTCCTTCAATTAAGGGGAGAAGGTCACGCTGCACTCCTTCACGGCTTACATCGGCTCCATTACGCTCCGCGCGCGCGCATACTTTATCAATCTCATCAATGAAAACAATCCCATTTTGAGCAACATTTTCCAAGGCAGCGCGCACAACTTTGTCTTCGTCGACTAGTTTGTCTCCTTCTTCTGTAACAAGCACACTAAAGGAATCCGCCACAGTCATGGTCTGCTTGCGTGTACGTTCTCCAAAAGCTTTGCCCATTATGTCATTAAGGTTAATCATGCCCATCTGTGCGCCAGGCATACCAGGTATATCGAAGGTGGGCATACCGCCTCCGCCGCTATCTATGAGCTCGAGCTCAATTTCTCGATCGTCGAGCTCACCATTTCGTAGTTTTTGTCTGAAAGAACTGCGAGTGTTTGCACTTGCATTCTCGCCAACAAGAGCGTCAAGGACCCGTTCTTCTGCCATCAACTCTGCTTTTGCAACAACTTCCTTGCGATGAATTTCTCGTGTCATGTGAATTGCATTGTCTACTAAATCACGCACGATTTGCTCCACGTCCCTACCAACGTATCCGACCTCGGTAAACTTTGTAGCCTCAACCTTTAAAAATGGCGCATCCGCTAATTTTGCGAGACGGCGCGCAATCTCTGTTTTACCCACGCCTGTTGGGCCTATCATCAGGATGTTTTTTGGCAAGACTTCGTCGCGCATTTCATCTGGGACATTTTGTCGCCTCCAACGATTTCTCAATGCCACAGCTACAGCACGCTTGGCCTCATTTTGGCCTATGATGTAACGGTCGAGTTCGGAGACGGTCTCGCGGGGTGTAAGTGCTGTCATAATTTCTCAATTAGTATGTTTTCGTTTGTGTAGACGCATATGCCCGCAGCAATTTGTAATGCTTGCTTGGCGATATCTTCAGCCCCAAGTTCGCTTGAGTGTACAAGGCCGCGAGCAGCCGCCAGCGCAAATGGTCCGCCCGATCCAATACCTATCAGTCCATCTTCAGGCTCTAAAACGTCACCATTTCCCGTAAGCGTTAATGAAACGGACTTATCTGCAACCGCCATCATGGCCTCTAACCGCCGCAGATACCGGTCTGTACGCCAATCCTTAGCAAGCTCAACGCATGCCCGCGTAAGTTGACTCGGATACTGCTCAAGCTTTCCTTCCAGCCGTTCAAAAAGCGTAAAAGCATCAGCAGTAGCGCCTGCAAACCCAGCAATAACATTGCCATCGCCTAAGCGGCGCACTTTGCGGGCATTGGCTTTTATGATAGTCTGGCCAAAACTCACTTGTCCGTCACCTGCCATAACAATCTCGTTTTTTCGGCGTATTGCAAGTATTGTTGTCCCATGCAAAATGGACTGATCTGGCATAGCTCTACTCTACCTTTAAAGACTGCGATATCGTCATATCATCCTACCATGTGGTAATTTGTGCCTCAGGATCAAGAGAAGATTTATGCGAACCAATCTCAATCTTAAATTTCTTTTATTCTCTTTGCAGCGTTATTTCTAGAAAGACCGCCATTTTGTCTTTACATAGTTGTACAACAATTAACCCATTTTACGGTTGAGGAAAAACTTATGCGCATAGCCACCGTTGAACGTAAAACCAAAGAAACAGAAATTTGTGTTGAAATTAACCTCGATGGCAATGGTGAGTACAACGTATCCACTGGAATAGGATTTCTTGATCATATGCTAGAGCAACTTGCGCGGCACAGTTTGATTGATGTTTCTCTCAAGGCACACGGCGACCTGCATATCGATTTCCACCATACTACTGAGGATACGGGATACGCAATTGGTGAGGCGGTAGCAAAAGCGCTTGGTGACCGCAGAGGAATAAATCGCTATGGTAGCAGTTTAATACCCATGGATGAGACGCTAACACGTGTAGCGCTTGATTGTTCAAATAGGCCGTTTTTGGTGTGGCGAGTTAACCTATCACGGCCGAAGCTTGGTGATATGGACACCGAATTATTTAATGAGTGGTTTCAAGCATTTTCGCAATCAGCAGGAATTACTTTACATATCGAGAATTTCTATGGAGATAATAATCACCACATCGTTGAGTCTTGTTATAAAGGGCTTGCGCGTGCGCTCAAGCAGGCAATAAGCGTTGACCCACGTCAGGCGAATTCAATTCCCTCAACAAAAGGTGTGCTGGGCGGCTCACTATGAGTTGTTTGTGTTAGGATAGCTTATGACCGTTGCAATTGTTGACTACGGATCGGGTAATTTACATTCTGTTGCAAAAGCGTTCGAATGCCAAACGATCAAAAAGAAAGGGGCATGCGTGCGAGTGACTGATAAGCCTGATGAGGTGGCATCTGCAGACCGAGTGGTTTTGCCGGGAGTCGGCTCATATGGTCAGTGTAAAGAAGGATTGTCGGCTATCGATGGCCTAATCGAAGCCCTTGAATTTGCTGTTCTTGCGAGGGGCCAGCCATTTTTAGGGATTTGTGTAGGAATGCAGCTAATGTCCACCACTGGGCTAGAGCATTGTCAAAACAAGGGCCTCAATTGGATTCCTGGCGTCGTGCGGCCGATCAGTGTTTTAGATAAATCACTCAAGATACCCCATATGGGTTGGAACGGTTTGGAAACGGCAGTTGATCATCCGGTCTTCGACGATCTAGAGCCCGAGGCAGATGTTTATTTTGTTCACAGTTACCATTTTGAACCAGAAAACGATACTGATTTGCTAGCAACTGTTAAGTATGGCGAATCAGTCACGGCGGCGGTAGGAAGGGACAATTTGATCGGTACACAATTTCATCCGGAAAAAAGTCAGGGAGCAGGCCTCACTGTTATAAATAATTTTATGCGATGGTACCCCTAAAAGTCCTGAAATGGTTGGAAAATATAAAAACCCTATTAAGCAGCCAATGAATTTTAAAAGGGGCGATCTCGCTCCCAAAATGTTGGTTGAGCAAGTAACCGAAATTAATGAATTCGACTTGCAGGACTTGTGTGAGGCAACAGAACAATCCATTCTAGAGGGTGGCGGCTTTGGGTGGTTAGCTACGCCGGCTCGCAGTGGGCTAGAAAAATTTTGGCGCGGGGTAATACAGGTACCAGAGCGTTCGCTTTTTATTGGGCGCATGGACGGTGTCGTAGCTGGCGCAACCCAGTTTGTGCGGCCTACTCGTAATAATGAAGCACAGTCAGAAGCCGCCAAACTTACGACGAATTTTGTTGCTCCTTGGGCAAGAGGATATGGTTTGGCTCGCAACTTGGCCGTGGCGGTCGAAGATGCAGCAGTTGATGAGGGTTTTCTAGTGCTTAATCTCGATGTTCGAGAGACTCAAACCGCTGCTATAGCATTCTACGAAAGCCGGGGTTTTGTCCGATGGGGAAAGCACCCCCGCTATGCAAAGGTCGATGGCAACTGGATCGCCGGATATCATTACTTTAAGGATTTGCGGAAAACGGAGGCCCAATGATTATTTACCCGGCCATAGATCTAAAAGATGGCAAGTGTGTTCGCTTGGAACAAGGCGACATGAAGCGCGCAACTATTTTTAATGAAAGTCCAGCAGAGCAGGCGCGCACATTTGCACATGCCGGCGCAGAATGGATCCATATCGTTGACCTAAATGGAGCATTTGCTGGGAGATCTGTTAACACGGATGCTGTGACCGCAATTGTCGATGCGGTCGATATTCCAGTTCAGCTAGGCGGTGGGATTCGTGACGAAGAAACGATTGAGTTCTGGCTTAATAGAGGTGTTTCGCGTGTTATTTTAGGCACCGTGACTGTGAAAAACCCCAGTTTAGTTAGGAGAGCGTGTTCGAGGTGGTCCAGCAGGATTGTGTTGGGCATCGACGCCATTGAAGGGAGAGCTGCGGTAGAGGGTTGGGCAGAGGTTTCTAATATCACTTCAGAAGAGCTGGCGAAGGACTTTGAAGAGGCCGGTGCTGCGGCGATTATATATACAGATATTAGTAGGGATGGCCTTCTCAAAGGACCCAATATTGATTCGACCATGAAACTTGCCAAATGTGTTGCAACCCCAATAATAGCAAGTGGCGGTATATCGGGCATTGAAGATATAAGACGTATTTGTGCATCTCCTCCAATTTCAGGGGTAATTGTAGGGCGCGCCTTGTATGACAAGAAAATCGTGTTAGAGACCGCCTTGGAAATTGTCTCACAGGAAGCAGATGGAGCAAAGCTTGCTTAAAGTGCGTATTATTCCTTGTCTTGACGTGTGCGCTGGTCGCGTTGTCAAAGGCGTCAACTTCGTAAGTTTAGTTGATGCAGGAGATCCTATAGAGCAAGCAAAAGTTTATGATAAAGCCGGGGCTGATGAACTATGCTTCCTAGACATAACAGCATCCCACGAGAATAGAGACACAATTTATGATGTTGTTAGCGGTACATCGGAGCAATGCTTTATGCCGCTTACGGTTGGAGGAGGCATTCGCAATACTCAGGACATAAGAAAATTATTACTTGCCGGAGCAGACAAGGTTTCAATAAACACGGCAGCCGTAAATAACCCGTCTCTTGTGAGTGAAGCGGCCGAATGCTTCGGCGCACAATGCATAGTGGTGGCGATAGACGCAAAACAGACCGAAGAAGGTACGTGGGAAATATTTACGCACGGGGGTCGAACTCCTACCGGAATCGATGCTGTTCAGTGGGCCAAGAATATGGCTACGCGCGGAGCGGGTGAAATACTATTAACCTCAATGGATAAAGATGGCACTCGCGAGGGTTTTGATATTCACCTGACGCGTAAGGTTGCAGATAGTGTAAATATTCCTGTTATCGCTAGTGGTGGTGTTGGCTCTCTTGACCACATGGTAGATGGTATTCGGATGGGTCACGCATCCGCTGTTCTAGCGGCATCTATTTTCCATTTTGGCGAATTCACAATTGGTGACGCCAAAAAACATTTATCAAAAGCTGGCATTTTGGTTCGTGTGCCTCACAAAGGACCAAGTTTTTAATTATTTCATAAGATATTAAAATCAAAAAATAGACCGCTACTGCGCTGATAGACCAATTTAAGAGGGCCTTACTATGTCATATGACGACAATAATATCTTCGCGAAAATCCTTCGTGGAGAACTACCATGTGAAAAAGTTTTAGAGAATGATTATGCTCTTGCGTTCCATGACATAGCGCCGCAGGCCCCGGTACATATTTTAGTGATTCCTAAGCGACCATACGAATCGGCCAGCCAATTTTTACAGAATGCTGCTGATCAGGAACTGGTTGCATTCCAAAGACTAGTTGGTGAAGTGGTATCGCTGACGGAAATTCATGGTAACGGGTATAGGCTGATTTCAAATACTAATCGTAACGGACGTCAAGAGGTTCCTCATTATCACGTGCATGTGCTTGGAGGACGAGATTTGGGACGGATGGTCATTTAGCTGTATGTCACATTCTTTTTTTTAGGCGCATCATTTCATTCCGAAGTTTTTTCAATTCTAAGGCAATATCTTCAGTTGAATTCGCACCATTGTTTTCGGTTTTTTGCACGTCATCCATGGCATTTACAATTATTGCAATAAAAAGGTTCAGAACTGCAAAGGATGTACAAAGGATAAACGGCACAAAAAACATCCAAGCATAAGGGAATACTTCCATAACTGGTCGCACTATGCCCATTGACCAGGACTCTAACGTCATTATTTGAAATAATGAATATAGGGATGCGCCTATGGACCCAAACCAATCGTGAAATTGTTCTCCGAATAGAACCGTCGCCATTACAGCACCCACGTAGAAGACAAGTGCTAATAGAGCAACCACCGAAGCCATGCCTGGAATGGCGTTCAACATGGCCTGGATCACTAACCGCATTGATGGTACAGCTGACATGAGGCGGAAAGCCCTCATAATTCTAAGAGCTCGAAGCACTGAAGTACCGTCGCCAGCTGGAAGAAGGGCTGCTGAGACAATAAAAAAATCAAAAAGATTCCAGCCGTCTTTAAAAAAACCGACGCGATAGACTACTAACTTGATAGCGATTTCCGAAATAAAAATTCCGATAGCGATTTTGTCTAGTACTGCCAGTAGGCCACCAGCGTGCTTGACCGCGTTGTCAGAAGTCTCGAGTCCTAGCACTATCGCATTCACTATAATAACCCCGAGAATGAAATTCTGTGTTTTTGCAGACTCAATAAAGGCCTTTAGGCTTTTTTCAGCGGTTTGTTCCCGGTGTTGTGATCTCCTTTTCACTTTAGAAGCGTGCACCATCTCACTTTTGCGCGGACTTTTTATTTTTCGACCCAAGTTTGCCATTTTAAATCACCTAGCAGAGTGTTCGTAGAGAACGATATGCGGTTTCGGGGTTAATCATCTAGAGAACATATAGTCGCGGGGAGGAAGTTACGGAATGGCAAACTGAAAATCATGCCTCGTTTTTTTGTCTGCAGCGTCATAACTGGGGTTAAACCCCGCTACAATCGAACTGTTGAAAACAGTACAAATTAGTATATAATACAAAGGGTTAGTAGGCAATATTTGCCTGGTTATGAATGTTCACGATTAACCGGAAATTTTGGTTATGAGTATATTTGGCGGTAGCAATATTGGATCAAACAGTTTAGTCGGAAGTCTTCCAACGGCAGCTACTGGTTTATTTGCTATACTGCCCGATGCAGCTGCAGCCCGCGGCCTGCAATCGGCAGCAAGAGCCTCGGCAGCGGTAGCTCGTGATAAGGCGTTAGACTTGGATGCGCGGAGTATTGAAGCTAAGGCTCGTACTGCAAAAAGAGAGGCGCAAAACCTTGGTAGAATAACAAATAAGCTAAATCGTGCGGTGAAGACTATCGAAAAAGCCCTCGACAGATTAATTGAAATTAAAAAAAATATTTCTGATATGCGTCGTCAAGTAGTTACAGCAAGCGATGCATCGGTTTCCATCGATGAAAGGCGGGTGTTTGGTGATCGGTTTGATCGATTTCTAGGAGACCTGAATATTCGTATTAAAGGGGCTGGCTTTTTGGGCACAAATATTGTTGGCACATCTATTCGTGATGATTTTGATCCCGATCAAATAATTTACCAGATCAAACCAGACAGCCCCGTAAGCAAGACTTTGGAGGGTATATTTTCTCAGAGTGATTTCTTCATTACAGATGAAAGTGGTGATAATTTTTACCCTGATATATATGGATCTATTTTGACAAAATTTCCCAATCCAGCTGCAGAGGATGGAAAGGTCGTATATCACGACGATACCGTGAATTATAACACCAATACCGGGGAAATTTCACTCACGCATAATAATGAAGGAACACCATATCTGCAAGGCACGCTTGTACGGAAGGGGCTCGGAATACTTTTCTCTTTTCTTTACAATAATTTTGAAGATGACAGCAGTCTTGAAACCGCTCTATCCGATGTGGATGCCGCATCAGCTACCCTTCGGTTTAACATTGGTTTCTTAGAGGGTGAGTTAGCAAAAATTCGTTCAGCGCAAACGCTCGTTGAAGGAAAGATTAGGGAGCGTTTTGATTTTGCTGCTGGTGTGGAGGCTAAAGCAATGGCTGAGAAACACCGAGCGGCGTTTGTGGAGCAACGCCAAGACCTTCTTTTTCAGTCGGCCGTGCAAAATACCCTCGCTTTCAATAACCAGGGAGGCGCGCTGACGCTAACAACTCCATCGGTTTTTGATCTTTCTATATGATAATTTTCCGTTAATGCGGCTTCTCGACCCTCATTTGCCTAGCTGAGATTCTATCGCGTCCCAAATTCGGGATTCCAAATGGATACCGTCAAGGGCGTTGATTTCTTGGATGCCAGTTGGGGAGGTTACGTTTATCTCCGTCAGATAATCGCCAATCACATCTATGCCAACGAACATAAGCCCCTTTTGCCTTAAAACGGGGCCGATTTCCGCACATATGGCGATTTCTCTTTCTGTAAGGTGCGTCTTTATGCCAGAACCGCCTGCATGGAAGTTTGCACGCGCATCCCCTTTGAGTGGTACTCTATTCACAGCTCCCATAGGATGGCCGTTTACTAATATAATGCGTTTGTCCCCGTTTCGGACTTCAGGTAAATACTGCTGAACGATGATGGGCTCAGCTTTGGCTTCTGTAAACATTTCAACTAGAGATTGGAGGTTTTCGTCATCCGGTTTGATATGAAAAACGCCAGCCCCACCGCATCCGTAAATCGGTTTTAAAATTATATCAGAATGTTCGGCGCGGAATGCCATGATTTCATCAAGATTTCGTGTTATCAAGGTTGGTGGCGTCAGACTACGAAAAAGTGTAACAAAAAGCTTCTCTGGTGCATTACGTACTTCTGCTGGATTATTGACAACCAAGGTTTTTGGATGAATGTGTTCGAGAAAATGAGTAGCCGTGATGTAGGACATATCAAAAGGGGGGTCCTGACGCATAAGGATTACATCCACCTCAGCTAGGTCGATTCTTTTTTTTGGCCCCACCTTAAAGTGATCACCCTTCCGGCGCATCACTTTCATGTTACAACCTATGGCGTAGGGATTACCCTCGTGCAACGACAAGTCTTCAGGAAGGTAATGGTATAAAGTGTGACCCCTGACCTGTGCCTCTAAAGCCAGCATGAAAGTGCTGTCAGTATCTATGTCAATATTCTCTAAGGGGTCCATTTGAATTGCACAGACTAAGCTCACTAAATTATCTCCCCTTTTAAAATCCAAATTACGTACATTTACCAGATGCCTAGTAATTTTCCCTGATTAGTTAGGCCTTATTAAAATATCAGTTCATCCGTTTCTTGATGTACTCCATCAAATTTATAGCCCGAGACCGTTTGATTTTACTCGAATCTAGCCGGATAAAATTTTCTAAAGCGCTGTATGCGGCGCTTAGGTTTTCCATCTCGGCGTTTAACATTGCTGCATCCCACCAAAGATCAGGCATTTTGGGAGCGATTAAAAGCATCTCTTCCACAGTTTTCAGTGCGGCAACTTCATTACGCAACTGCATGTGTCGGAATTTCACGTTATTTTGCAAACGAAGAAGGATCACCCTGTCACTTACTGGGGCGTAGTCACGCGGCTGTAATTCACGATCTACTCCAGATATTGTTTTGACCATTCCTCGCAGATCGCTTGGGTCAAGGATACGACCTTCGGTGAAGGGATCCATGATAACGCGCTGACCTCCTATTTCTAGTTGCACTAAAAAATGGCCAGGAAAAGACAGCCCTCTCATTTTCAATCCTAACCGTCGCCCTATGTCGATATAGATAATGCCAAGCGCGACAGGCAGGCCGCGGCGTCGATCTATCACTCGAAAGAGATCGGCATTCTGCAAATCATCGTAGGTTTCCACGTCACCCGTGTAGCAATATTTTAAGGCTATTATGTTTTTTAGGTGCTTGGCTGCACCCTTCGCACTTATTGATGGCCACATGCTTGGAATAGCAGCAGCACATGCCATTTGCGACATGTGCTCTATATATTTATTTGCTGAAATTCTGGGTCTGTTTAGCGCAGCGAAATAAAAGGCACCAGCCAGAAGATCAAAACTATCGTCGGCACTATCTCCAATTTTGCGGAGCATTTTTCTAGCATGTTTTTCGTGTGAGATGCTCATTTAAGGTGACCCTCTATCATTATTCTTGTTTTTTACACGAACGTAACTGACAATTTTCCGAACATGTCTAATTGAGCGTGCGTACGCGAACACTCTTTTCAATTCACTCGCGGAAGTTGCGACCCCCATAAGATATAGATGCCTATTAACTGTATCTATGCTGTAGTTAATTGAACGGATTTTCCTGTCGAGTGTCAGCTTAAAACGCAATTTTGCTGAAATCCATTTGTCCCTTGCCACATCTAAAAGAGAGCTACGATCATAAATTTGAATTTCATTTTTTATTTCGCGAATCCCGTCGGACTGCCATGCAATTCTGACGGCTTGTATTCTTAATTCGGGTGTAGGAACCGATCCTGTTAAAAATACTGATCTCTCCTTAACCGTTACGTTTACATCAACGAAAAGGTTGGTTGAAAAGTTAAACAAATTCCCTTTAATTTGTGTTTCAATCGAAGCATCGTCTAAAATAGTACCATAACTTCGTTCCTCCATCGTTGCTGAACCTACCTCAGCGCCAGCGCCAATTAGCATGCTGGTTGGGCTGCAAGTTGTAGTCAATGGAAATAGAGTTGCCATTATAGTTACCGTGTAAAACTTGGACTGGAACAAGGTGTAATAGTTCTTTAAAAGATTGAACACGCTAACATTTTCCTATAACGATCGGCAAAACCAAAACCGGCGAGTTTATCAGATAAAATATTTTCGGCGAAAGAGCCAGGCATTAGCACTAAGGGGAAAAGCGAGGGTAAACGCCTAATGTATGACAGTTATATCTCGGGCAAAGTAGCCGGGTATATCTCGGGCAAAGTAGCCGGGTAAGAATTATTACCGCCAAAAAACACAACCTACGTATGTCGAAAATTTCTTATGTAATTTAAAGCTCGACAAAATAATATGATATTTGCTTGAAGTTGACGAATTATATTACCTATATCTCTTCGTTCTTTAATTCCAAAGCTCTGCGATATACCGAGCGGCGGGGCAAGCCTAGCGCTTTTGACACTGCTGAAGAAGCCTCTTTCACTCCGGTCTTTTTAAGTTTCGCGTTAAGCGCTCTATCAACCTGAATATCTGTCACAATTTTTGGTAAGGGAGGGCCGATAATTACTACTATCTCCCCTCTTAATGCTGACTTGCCCCTTAAATTCTTAGCCAAGCTGGATAAGGTACTTCGCTCAATTTCTTCAAACCGTTTTGTGAGCTCACGCGCCACCGCTGCTGGCCGCTCGCCAAACACATTCCACATGTCTTGAATCGAGGCAGTTAGCCGCTTAGGTGACTCGAAAAAAATTAGGCTCGCAGGACAGGAAACGAATTCAGTTAAAAACCTTCTCCGTGCATGTGCTCGTGGTGGTGGAAAACCAGCAAACAAAAACCTATTAGTCGGCAAGCCAGATGCTAAGATGCCTGTGAGAACTGCACTTGCGCCGGGTAGTGCCGTCACATAGTAACCGGCTTGGGTTGCTGCTTGAACAAGTTTGTAACCTGGGTCTGAAATAAGCGGCGTTCCTGAGTCGCAGACTAAACAAACAATTTTACCAGTTGCCAAAATGTCAAGAATACGGGGGCGCTGTCTTTGTGCATTGTGTTCATGATAAGCAATCACACGTGGGCGTAAATTATAGGCATTAAGCAAACGCCTCGTTATCCTCGTGTCTTCGCAAGCAACAATGTTAGCCGAGGCAAGAATATCGATTGCTCGAAGTGTAATATCGCGTAAATTGCCAATCGGGGTTGGTACTATATACAAACCACCAAGGGGTTGGGCTTCGCCACCTCCAATCTTGAGATCGTAATTTAAATTCATACTTGGATGTCCTAGCAAAAAACAATGATCTTATCAAAATTACAAAGCCACGGTTTTTATCATCATAGACGTTGGTCGAAATGTAAATCGGCGGTTTTTCAGATTCTATTAGTTCCGATTCTTTCATTTTTTGTTATTTCAGCGATTGATACCGCGCACAGTTCTGAAGCACCAATGTTTCCGCCACTTTTACCTCATGTGCCACCAAAAGAAGAGATTCCTAATGAAACTAATTTTGGTAGTAAAATTGGCATTCAAACAATTTTACTCAGTCCTCTCCCCTCGCCTCCCAGTGACATAAGAGTGGCATTGTTGTTGCCCCTTTCTGGTGCACAAGCTGCACTGGGTAATGCAATGCTTGAGGCTTCTCAGCTGGCAATGTTTGAAATGGCTACCGAGCAATTCACCGTTTTTTCTTTAGATACAAAAGGCACACCCGAGGGCGCTCGCTTGGCCGCGGAGCAAGCCTTACGAAATGGCGCAGGTTTGATTCTGGGACCATTGCTTGCGCAATCGGTGCAAGCGGTCTCGTCAGTCGTTGGTGGTTCTGGAATTAATATAGTTGCCTTCTCAAATTCACGCGCTGTGGCAGGTCAAAACGTTTTTATTATGGGTTTTGTGCCACGCCAACAAGTGAACACTATAGTGGAATACGCGGCAAGGCGAGGGCTGAGGCGGCTTGCCCTTATGGCACCTGATAACTTATATGGAAAAACTGTATTCCGTACTCTTCAAAATATCACATCTGTTCAGGGACTTGAAATAGTCCAATCTGCTTTTTACAAGCCTGGAGCGAACGATTTTAGCAATGAGATCAGATCAATTTCCGATTACGATTCCAGGCGGAAGGCGCTTCTTAAGCAACGGTCTATGCTTGAGGGCAAAGATGATGAAGTTTCAAAGCAAGCATTAAAGCGTCTGGAGAACCTCGACACTATCGGAGAGGTAAACTTTGACGCAATCCTTTTGCCAGATACAGGTCCTTCAATGAGCGTTCTTGCGGCTCAATTGGCCTTTTTTGATGTAGATCAGCCGGCAGTGAGATACCTAGGGCTCAGAAACTGGGACCAAATTCCCAATATTGAGCGCGAGCCTGCTCTCCATCGAGCTTGGTTCGTGGCGCCCTCAATGCAAGAGCGACGTTCCTTTGTAGAGCGTTTCTCGCGCATTTTTGGGAAGCCGCCGCCACGGCTAGTTTCTCTTGCGTATGATGCTACTGCGTTAGCTGCTGTTTTGGCGCGTTCGCCCCGCGGTCCTGATTTTTCCCGGCGTGCCCTTACGAATCCAAACGGGTTTGATGGGGTTGATGGACTTTTCCGATTAGGTGAGGATGGGATTGCTGAGCGCGCATTCTCGATTCTTGAGGTTCGCGAGAGCGGATTTCGCAGATTGAAACGTTCGCCGCGTACATTCCAAGAATTTGGTCGCTAAGTTAATTTCGCAAGCAATTTCGAGGTTATGGAGTCTAAACGAAGGAACCCTTTCTGCGTGGCTTGGAGTTTGTTCTCTGTGGTAACAAGAAGGCCCTCGTCAATCAGTACCGTCAGGATATCTGGGTGGACCCAATTTTGAATGGAATTGCCTGTTTGTTTTTTTACGTCTTCCAAATCGAGGCCTTCACTTAATCTCAGTCCCATAAATACCATTTCCTGTAGAACCTCTCTGGGCGCGAGCTTGGTTTTTTTTTGCAGCCCAGTGCCCGTTCTTTCGGTTTGTAGAAGCCATTTCTCCGGATTTGAGATCCGGTGATATGCTAATTTATCTTTACCGTCACTTATCCTCCCGTGAGCGCCGGGCCCAATGCCTGCATAATCTCCATAACGCCAATATGTAAGATTGTGTTGGCATTCTTCGCCGGGAATTGCGTGGTTTGATACCTCATAAGGGAACAACCCAGCACAGGATAGAACATCCCGCGTGTACTCATATTGATCGGCAGCAGTATCCTCATTTGGCATTCTGAACTGTTTGTTTCTGTAACTAGAAAAAAATGGAGTCCCGCGTTCTATGGTAAGTTGGTATAGCGACAAATGACTATTGGTAAACTCTAACGCAAATGTAAGTTCTTCTTTCCAAGAATTCATACTTTGTCTTGGTCGACCATATATAAGGTCAAAAGAATACCGAGGGAATGTGGTACGTGCTAGATCTAGTGCCTCTACAACTTCACGCGCGTTGTGCGTCCGGCCTAGGAATTTCAAAGCATTGTCATCAAATGATTGAGCGCCTATTGAGAGCCGATTTACACCAGCCGACCGGAAATTCTTAAATCGAGTTTTTTCAACTGAGCTGGGATTTGCTTCGAGCGTTATTTCCACATTATCTTCCAAGCCCCAATATTGGTCTACTGCTTGCAGAAGTGCCGCAATTGTGTCGGGCTCCATAAGCGATGGTGTACCGCCGCCGAAAAAGAGGCTAGAGATCCTGCGGTCTGGATAAAGGTAGAACTCCGTAGCAATTTCGCTTATCAGAGCTCTCTTCCACCTCTGTTGGTTTATTTCTGGTCGAACATGGCTATTAAAATCGCAATATGGGCATTTTTTCTCGCAAAATGGCCAGTGAATATATAGAGAGAGGGTTGGTTTTGACCTACTAGTCATCAACCAAAATGGGAAACAGTCAAAAGCCGGAAGGCAGCAGCGCGGTGACTGATTTTGTGTTTCAATTCAGGGTTAATCTCGCTGAATGTTTGGTTATAACCTTCTGGTTCAAAGATTGGATCATAACCGAATCCAAGGTCACCCCTAGGAGGCCAAACAAGTTGTCCATGCACCTCACCTTCATATGTGTAACAAGTACCGTCTGGTCGGGCGAGTGATAGGGCACAGACGAAGTATGCATGACGATTGTCCCCGGGTTGCAATTTGTCTTCCACCAGTTTCATTGCTGAGTAAAAGTCTTTTTGTGGCCCGGCCCAACGTGCTGAATAGATTCCTGGAGCTCCACCCAAAGCAGGCACGACTAACCCAGAGTCGTCTGCCAACGACAGCAGCCCGCTTTTTTCAGCGCATGTTTTAGCCTTGATTTCGGCATTCGCCATGAATGTTTTCCCGTCCTCCACCGGTTCTGGAAGGTTTAGCTCCTTCGCGGAGAGAACTTCCAAATCCGTAAAGCTCAATAGCACCCGTATTTCTTCGACTTTACCTTCATTATGACTAGCTATAACGATCTTTTCACCAGATTGACTTAACTGCATTTTATTTCCTAGGCCTGCAAGGCTTGCTTTTGTATTTCACAAAGCTCGCCGATTCCCTTCATGGCAAGTGCAAGCATCTCGTTAAATTTTTCTCTGTCGAACGGATCTTTTTCCGCTGTTCCCTGTATTTCAATGATTTTGCCATTTTCAGTGAGAACAAAATTAGCATCAGCATCAGCTGTGGAGTCTTCCGAGTAATCGAGATCTAATATCGATTCGCCTCTCCAGATCCCGCAGGAGACAGCGGCAACCGGGCTATTTGTCGGCACCTCATTCACCAGACCGATGGATTTTAGATGCTGGAAAGCGAGCTGCAATGCTACGTACCCGCCGGTAATCGACGCTGTGCGGGTGCCTCCGTCGGCCTGTAAGACATCGCAATCGACAATAATTTGCAACTCGCCAAATCCCTCAAGATTTGTGATGGCCCGTAAGCTCCGGCCTATTAAGCGTTGGATTTCCTGAGTTCGGCCTGATTGGGCTGTACGTCGCCTGTTAGAACGAGAATTGGTTGCTCGCGGTAACATATTATATTCAGCAGTTATCCAACCACGGCCTGAATTCTGAAGAAATGGCGGAACTTTCTCTTCGACGCTGGCAGTGCATAAAACGTGTGTTTCGCCAAATTTAATAATGCAAGAACCCTCAGCATATTTTGAAACACCGGTCTCAATATTAACTGGTCGCATTTGGTTGAATAATCGTTTAGACGGGCGCATGTATTCTCCATGAGTTGTTTGTGGGAAGCTATCCTGATAAAAGGCCTACCGTAAAGCTGCTTGTTCGGATTATTCAAAAAAATACACCCAGATTGACGCCTCTATGGCACGTAATTAGATACCAATAGTATGATTGAAGACTTAAATGAGCGTGCACGGACTGTTTTACAGCATGTGGTCGAAGCGTATGTAGAAACAGGGTCGCCGATTGGATCGCGTACAATTTCGAGGTTATCAGAATTGTCGCTGTCGGCAGCGTCAATACGCAACGTGATGGCAGAGTTAGAGGACTTGGGTCTCCTTTATTCACCTCATACATCTGCTGGAAGGCTGCCGACAGAGCAGGGATTAAGGCTCTTCGTTGACGGGCTGCTTGAGGTCGGTAACCTTAGCTCTGAAGATCGCAACGATATAGAGGCCAAATGTGTCGGAGCTGGACGAAGTGTTAACCAAGTACTTGAGGAGGCATCTTCATTTCTTGGCGGACTTTCAAATTGTGCCGGATTAGTTTTGGCGCCGAAATCAGAGGAAAACCTAAGACATGTGGAATTTGTAAGGCTAGGCCCGGGCCATGCATTGGTAGTAATGGTATTTGACAACGGCACCGTAGAGAATCGTATTATTGATTTGCCGCTTGGGTTGCCTGCGTCTAGCTTGATAGAAGCATCTAATTATCTTTCCGCGAAATTTATTGGGCGTAACCTCTCGCAAGCAGCTAACGATGTGGCATTGGAAATCAAAACTCAGCGTGCCGAGATTGATACGCTGTCACAAAAAGTTGTTGAGGCGGGTTTGGCAACATGGTCCGGTGATAGTGAGGATGGAGTATTAATTGTTCGAGGGCAAGCAAAACTCCTTAAAGATGTAACGGCACTCGATGAATTAGAAAAAATACGTGCATTATTTGAGGCTCTGGAGACTAAAGAGGCACTACTCCGTCTCATAGAGGCTGCTGACGATGCAGAAGGGGTGCAAATTTTCATAGGTGCAGAAAACGAGTTGTTTTCACTGGCTGGTTGTTCCATGGTAATCGCTCCATACAAAAACCGGAACGAGGCAATAATTGGTGCAATCGGAGTTGTGGGCCCAACACGGATAAATTACGCGAGAATCATACCGATGGTAGACTACACCGCCAAAATTGTGAGTCGGTTGATCGGATAGCATAGGAGAAGTTATGGCAAAAACAAGGGAACCTTCAGAAAGTAAAGAAAATTCCATCTCTGAAGAGGAGAGTGATCAGGCCGACAATAATTCGGCAAACCTCGATGCTGTGGAAGAGAAGCTTATTAAATCTGAAGATCAAGGTTTGGAGGGGCGCATCTCCGAATTAGAGGGAGAATTAGCTGATCTTAAAGATCGCAGCTTACGTGCACTCGCTGATGCTGAAAATACCCGGCGTCGTTCAGAGCGCGAAGTGATGGACGCAAGGAAATATGGCTCTAGTAATTTGGTTAAGGACTTGCTGAATGTTTCTGACAATTTGCATCGGGCCCTGGAAGCAGTCGGTGAGGATGTCAAAGAATTAGATGAGACAGTTAAGAACCTCGTGGTCGGAGTGCAAATGGTTGAAAAAGAAATGTTAGATGTCTTCGAGAAACATGGAGTAACAAAGTTACAGCCAATGGGTGAGAAATTTAATCATGATTTTCATCAGGCAATGTATGAAGTCGAGGACACAGGTCAGCCAACAGGCACCATCGTTGAATTACTTCAACCTGGATATGTCATGCACGACCGGCTGCTACGTCCGGCAATGGTTGCTGTCTCAAAAGAGACCTCTGAGGATCCATCCGATAAGGCTGATCGAGTTGATACCAGTGCATAACCGATTACTGGTGGTATATATATTTAGCAAAACTATCTGAGGTAAAAGAATAAGTCACACAATCTGATTTAAAAACACCTGTTTCTGCCCGAGTGGTGTTAGAGGCAAAAGTCTCGTTGGTTGCCCCTGCTTGGTGTGTTTCTAATTTATAATGGCAAGAACATGATTTTCTTTATGGTGGAAGGTTGCAGTAGACCAGACACATACCTATATGTGGCCCAGACGCAATTAATTCACTAAGCAACCAACTTTTGGGACTGATTAGGTCTAAATGGGATTAGGTAAACATTAGCGTAGTATTGCGAATATGCACTAGATAACGCTGTTATCGTAAATAAACGAGGGTCGAATGGGTAAAGTTATTGGCATTGATTTGGGCACCACGAATTCGTGTGTGGCAGTGATGGAAGGAAAACAAGCAAAAGTCATTGAAAATGCTGAGGGGTTCCGCACGACGCCATCGATGGTAGCATTTACTGACTCTGGGGAGCGGCTCGTGGGACAAGCGGCAAAAAGACAAGCCGTATCAAACCCTGAGAACACCTTTTTTTCTATCAAGAGACTCATTGGAAGGCGATTTACGGATGCTGAGGTAAAAAAAGATAGAGATTTGGCGCCATTTAGTATCGTTGATGGTGAGAATGGTGATGCTTGGGTAGAATGTAGTGGAGAAAAATATGCACCGAGCCAAATAAGCGCTTTTGTTCTTCAGAAAATGAAAGATACAGCTGAGGCTTACTTAGGCGAGAAGGTCGAGCAGGCGGTAATCACTGTACCGGCTTATTTTAATGATTCTCAACGTCAGGCAACAAAGGATGCGGGCAAGATCGCCGGTTTAGAAGTCTTACGTATTATAAATGAACCTACAGCGGCATCACTGGCATACGGTTTAGATAAAAAGGGTGCTGGCACCATAGCAGTGTATGACCTAGGTGGCGGTACCTTTGATGTTTCTGTTCTTGAGATTGGTGATGGTGTTTTTGAGGTTAAATCTACCAACGGTGATACTTTTTTAGGTGGGGAGGATTTCGATCAGCGTGTTGTTGATTATCTTGCCGATGAGTTCAAAAAAGAACATGGCATTGATTTGCGGGACGACAAATTAGCCTTGCAACGGCTCAAGGAAGCGGGGGAAAAATCTAAGGTTGAGCTTTCAAGTGCAGTTGAAACGGATGTGAACCTTCCGTTCATCACTGCAGACCAATCCGGTCCAAAACATCTCAACATAAAGCTCAGCAGAGCTAAACTTGAGGCTCTTGTCGATGATTTAATCCAACGTACAATCAAACCGTGTGAGCAGGCATTAAAGGATGCTGGGTTGAAACCCAGCGAGGTAGATGAAGTCATTCTTGTAGGGGGAATGACACGTATGCCGAAAGTGGGTGAGACAGTTAAGAAGTTTTTTGGCAAGGATCCAAGCCACGGTGTAAATCCAGATGAGGTTGTTGCTATTGGCGCAGCAATCCAAGCGGGTGTTTTGCAGGGCGATGTAAAAGATGTTCTACTATTGGATGTAACACCGTTATCCCTTGGGATAGAAACTTTGGGTGGTGTTTTCACCCGTTTAATAGATCGAAATACCACAATACCAACCAAAAAAAGCCAAGTATTTTCGACAGCTGAAGACAATCAAACTGCGGTTACGATTCGTGTTTTCCAAGGAGAACGCGAAATGGCTTCTGATAACAAGGTTCTTGGCCAGTTCGATCTGGTGGGCATTCCATCCGCTCCGCGCGGAATGCCACAAATTGAGGTGACGTTTGACATTGATGCGAACGGCATTGTCAACGTGTCGGCAAAAGACAAGGCTACCGGAAAGGAGCAGCAGATTCGCATCCAAGCTTCTGGCGGCCTTTCAGATGACGACATAGAGAAAATGGTAAGCGAGGCAGAGGAACACGCAGGCGAGGACAAAAAACGACGGGAACTCACCGAAGCGAAAAATAATGCCGACAGTCTCGTTTACTCGACGGAAAAAAGCTTGGAGGAATTCGGTGAGCAGATAGGTAAGTCTGAAAAAGAAACCATTGAGCAGGATGTATCTGTTCTCAAGGAGGCGCTTGAAGCCGACGACGTAGATGCCATAACAAAAGGGGTTGAGGCTTTAACTCAATCTTCGATGAAGCTCGGCGAGGCGATGTATAAGGCAAGCCAAGAAGAAGCGGCAGCATCTTCTAATAGTTCTGGCGAGGGTTCGGAAGGCGCCGGCGGTGAAGGTCCCAAGGCTGATGATGTAGTTGATGTTGATTTCGAGGAGGTCGATGAGAAAGTAGAAGGAAAAGAGAAAAAGACTGGGTCCTGATGGTTATCTCCAGAGCCCTTGGACAAGATGGTATGTTGCTTAAGCAAGCATCCTTTTCTGGTTTTTCCCCTCGGTCTATCGGTGGTTGAGCGCGATGGATAAGAGTGACTATTACGAATTGCTTGGCGTACAACGTGATTGTGACCCAGATGGTCTCAAAAGGGCCTATCGGAAACTCGCAATGCAATATCACCCTGATCGAAATCCTGGAGATAGAGAGGCCGAAACAAAATTTAAGGAAATAAACGAAGCGTACGAAGTCCTCAAAGATGGCGATAAGCGGGCAGCGTATGATAGGTTCGGTCATGCGGCATTTGATGGCCGCGGTCCCGGAGGCAGCGGACCCGAGTTTTCCGGCGGGTTCTCCGATATTTTCGATGAGATGTTCGGAGATTTTATGGGCGGTGGTCGCCGGGGCGGCCGGCAAGGATCTGGAGCGCGTGGAGCCGATTTAAGATACAACCTCTCAATATCTTTAGAAGATGCTTTTAACGGTCGCCAAGTTGAAATTGGTGTTCCGACGACCGTCCATTGCGAGCTGTGCGGAGGCTCGGGGGCAGCTGAAGGCTCCCAACCAATAGTTTGTAATACTTGCGGTGGCGTCGGAAAAGTCAGGAGCCAGCAAGGCTTTTTTACTGTTGAACGCACGTGCCCACAATGCCAAGGACGAGGCCAAGTTATAGAAAAACCTTGTGGCAACTGCGGAGGTTCAGGCAGGGTTCATAAGGATAAAAAGCTATCCGTTAATATACCGCCCGGGGTCGAAGATGGGACTCGTATACGCCTATCTGGCGAAGGCGAGGCGGGGCTTCAGGGTTCACCAGCAGGAGATTTGTATGTATTTCTGAGTGTGGACAGCCACCGTATTTTTGAGCGGGAGGGTGCAGATGTATTTTGCCGTATCCCAATTCCAATGACTACTGGGGCTATCGGTGGATCTATAGAGGTTCCAACGATTAATGGTAATAAGGCTAAGATGAATATACCCGACGGTACTCAGACCGGACAACAATTTCGGCTCAAAGGCAAGGGCATGACCATTCTAAATGGAAAAGGGCGTGGGGATATGTACGTCGAGATAACAGTTGAGACACCTGTCAATCTCACAAAGAGACAAAAAGAATTGTTAGAAGAGTTTGAGGGGTCGGGAGAAAAAGCTACGCAAAGCCCCATGTCAGAGGGTTTTCTTAGTAAAGTAAAAGAAATTTGGGACGACCTAACCGATTAAATAATGTTTATTTTTCAAATACCGTTGTAAGAACTTCACCCACGGCATCATTACCGAAAAAATGTGAGGTCAAAAATGGTTGATGACATGAAAATAGGCATTGTAGGAGCCGCCGGCCGCATGGGTCAGATGTGTGTGCGGCAAGTATCTGAGTGGCAAGGGTGCTCAGTCAGTGGGGCTACAGAGGTTTCTGGTCACTCGGCACTAGGACATGATGCTGGCGAGGTGTCGGGTATCGGTAATATCGGCGTACCTTTGACAGCAGATTCCGAAAAGCTTGTGGCGGATGCCGATGCAGTCATCGACTTCACTTCACCGGCCGTGACTGTGTCCCACGCGAATTTGTGTATGAGAGCGGGTACCGCATTAATTGCGGGAACAACAGGTCTCAGTGATGGCGATGAGGTCGCACTATTGGAGGCATCAGCCAAGACCGTGATAGTCCGTGCTCCAAATATGAGTGTGGGTGTAACTTTATTACTCGCTCTCACTGAGCGTGTCGCCGGTATGTTGGATGATGAATTTGATATTGAGATTGTAGAAATGCACCATCGGCATAAGGTCGACGCACCATCAGGAACTGCATTAGGGCTTGGTGAGGCTGCTGCTGCTGGCCGTTCTGTTCGTCTGAGTGATGTAAAAAAGACGATAAGAGATGGGCACACTGGTCCGCGTACTTCAGGCGAAATTGGCTTTGCCTCCCTACGTGGAGGTGATGTAGTCGGCGACCATACTGTAGTTTTCTCTGGAGCTGGTGAGCGCATAGAGCTTACGCACAAAGCGGCATCTAGAGTAATATTCGCTGCTGGGGCAGTGCGCGCTGCTCTTTGGAGCCGAGGGAAACCACCCGGGTTGTACTCTATGAAGGCCGTTCTAGGCTTTGAAGATTAAAAACTCAGTCAGCGCCTCGATTTCGACGGCCCAACAAGCCAAGTTCCAAGCAACACCATAGATAATGCTATAAAACTCTGCCAGGAGGGCTTTTCGCCCAAAAAAAGTGCACCCCAAAAAACTCCAGCTATTGGAACTAGATAATTGCTCATTGCAAGCAAGCCCGTTCCTGATTTCAGGACGACATAAAAATAAAGCAACGTTGCGAGGCCAGTTGGAAATATGCCAAGCCAGACCAATGCTAAAAGGGCCGGAATATCCGGTGTAAAGTTTAAGGGCCAGTCGAGAATTAATGCAACAGGCAATGAAAAAATTGCTGATGCGATCATGATTCCTGTGCTTAAAGACGGAATAGGCAATTCTGGAGCTCTTCGAGTAATAATTGCTGCGAACGCAAAGCAGATTGCACCACAGACAACGGCCAGTTCCGCAATGGTTTTTTCACCTAATCTCGTTAGCGTAGACGGGCCAAGTAATAGCAAAATGGCAGTGAAACCTATGCCCACTCCAATGCTTTTGCGGAGTGTCAACTGCTCTGTTTGATCAGAGAAAAAGTGCGCTAATACGACCGTTATAACCGGCATTATGCCCATGAGAATCGCGCCGACCCCAGATTCGATATGTCTAATACCGTAAAGTACAAGAGTAAATGGTAAAACGTTAGCTATTATGCCTAATACTGACAAATATTGCCAATGTTCCGATATTTCTGGCAAGCGTTCTCCCCTTAGCCGCATTATCGCCCACAAAAGCGTAGCGGCAATTACGATCCTAATGAAAGCGGCACTAGCTGGTGGGACGGTTATGACTGATATTTTTAGCATAACAAAAGCTAAGCTCCAGAATAATACCAAAGCTAAAAGCGCACTAAGGGTAGATTTTTTGAGACTGAACGTCATCGATTGGAAGCTTTATCGTCTGTGCCAACGATCTAAAGCACAACGTAGAGCGCGAGCTAGCTGTAATCGCTCCTCTGGGGTCAAAAAGGCACCTATCTCGATGGATCGTCCTTGACTTGCCAAATGAAGCTTACTGTCATGCTGCAGGGGCTCATCAATTTTAACCCGCAGCCATGTGGGTTCGAAACGCCAATGTAAGACGTGGCCTAAAGGAGAAATTTTCCTTATCTCTAAGATATTTTCGGTGAGTTCTACTTCCTCGCTTTTTTGGCCGCTAATATAATTGAAATGAAAAGCTATGTAGAGAATCAAAATCTCAAGGCCGCAAAACCCGAGAACAGGCCATGCACCCATCTGCATAAAGCTTATTCCCACCACTAACGCTGACAAGGAGACAACCACAAAAAGGACCCAAAAACCAAAACGGCTCAAACTGCGATTAGGCGTGAGGGAGGCCGAAAAAAAAATGCCTTTCGTGGGCTTTAGATTAGATACAGAAGGGAGCATCCCAAGTTTTTAAAATTTTAGATTGTTTTAATCAAGACGGGTGGACTTTTTGACGCAAGTCCACCGAAACAATCCTTGGGAACTTTATCAATTGAGCCAACTTTTTTCGTTGGTACAACGAGGGCATACTTTTGTTTTACTTTGCTGATGATGAGGTTGGTGACACAACTGTCGCTTGGGAATGTGCCGACGGTGCGCCCGCGTGTTTCCAAGTGAATTATCTTGAGGTTTTTCTGCGGTCCGTGGATGAACATATCTAGGATGCAGCCGCTCGAACGGTATTGCCAGATTTGTGTCTTCCCGTCCCGTCTAATAAAATCAGGGCTGCCGAGAATTCTAAGAATAGCGTCTGGATGTTTGTTTTTCAGAGCCGGAAATCCGATTTTCCAGGGTTTCTTTTTTCCGAGCATGCTTCTTAATTCTTGTATGTCACTGGCGCTAAGGCGTATCTCGCGGCTGTTAGCGGTACTGTCACCTGCTAAAAAGTTTATGCCAAATACACTGGCGTGCTCTCTTTCAGTGGCCAAATCACACGAAACCGTAATAAGCGCTAGGAATGTA
This sequence comes from Pseudomonadota bacterium, assembly GCA_036339585.1. Lineage (NCBI taxonomy): Bacteria > Pseudomonadati > Pseudomonadota > Pseudomonadota bacterium. The sequence goes on along the minus strand of JAYZAS010000004.1, from coordinate 354,553 downwards.
TAGGTTGCTAATGAGCCCGTAATTTTCACCTGAAACAGCCTATGTATCCTCCGTACTTTCCTTGGGCGAGTCTTCCCCGGTCTCAGGCAGAAATTCCACTGAGCCAGAAATTTTACCGCCTTGTTCGATTTCCAATTCACGATACCGGATATTGCCAGTTGCAAATCCCGAGCGGCGGATAATCAGACGCGAATTTGCTACTAATTCACCCTCAAATTTTCCTCTGATTTCTGCGATCTCAATTTCTACTTTGCCTTTAAAATCACCGCATTCTGCAACTTCAAATACTCTGCTATCCTTTAAGGATGCTTCTACCTGCCCTTCAACAACGAGCGTATCGCAGGCAGTTATTTCACCAGATAGGCAAATATCTTTCCCCACAACTAATTTTTTGCCGGTTTCCGAGGTGGCTATTTGCCCTGGTATGCTTACTACTCGCTTAGCAAAACCATCTGGCAATCCTGATGGTGACTTGATATTTGCAGCCATGAATAACGCCCAATCGTATAAGTTTTTGATTGAATATTAAGTATAACAAGTTTCCAGTAATTTAATGCACGACAGCAATGTGTCAACTAAACCTCAATGCAGGTATATTTATAGCTGGCCATTGAACTTTGGTGAATTGTAAAGGTGAACCATAAAGACAGTTGCAATAACCGGTGCCAGCAAATTTACGAGTGGTATCGTCATAAGGAAGACGATTAACATTCCAGCAACTTGGACTTGGCTTCGATTGCATTTGCGTAGCATGGTAACCTCGACGGGTTGGTGGCGCGATAGACCTACAAGCTCAAAATATTCGCGTCCGGTCAAATACCCATTAACTACATAAAAAAGAATCAGATTCATTGGTGGGAAAAATATCAAGAGAATATAGAGTGGGAGTGCTACGATGTTAACAATCAAAGTTATGCAGGCGAACTTTAGTGTGGAAACTGTAACCTCTCCAAATGATTGATGTCGTCGAGGTGGCAATCCCGGATAATATTTTGCTTCCACCGAACTAATAATCTCATCGAAAAAAAACCCTAAGGTTAATGAAACAACACCAGGAAACAGGAGGAATGTCAGTACTCCCACTAAACCTGCAAAAAACGAACTAGAAAGCCAGTTGAACCAAATACCCATCCATTCACGGACTTGAATAAGGTATGGGATACTCTCTAGCGGAATTTGACTTAGAAGTAACCAAATGCCAATTGCTAAGAATCCCATTATTATTAGGGACCCTAAAATGCTCAAATAGATAATTCGTCTGAGCAGTGGATCTGTTAGTTGAGTAGTTGCTTCAAAAAGGGTCCTAATCATGCTGGATAACTACAGACAACAAATATTCTAAGCAAGGCAAACAATAGGTCAGCTTGCTGCTTTGCGGAAGGTCGGTATACTGATGCTCTGTTAAGGCTGCAAGTTAGTCTTCTAATGGGCTGAGAGGGAACTATGGCTAAATATGAATTGTTAGGTGTTGGAAACGCTTTGGTCGATGTACTCTGCAACGTAGATGACCACTTCTTGCACGAGCATGGCCTTGTCAAGGGAAGTATGCAATTGGTAGATGAGAGTCAGGCGAATAATTTGGTCAGCACCATGAGCACGCCACACAGAGCTTCGGGTGGTTCATGCGCAAATTCAATGGCTGGTTTTGCATCACTTGGAGGTAGAGGCGCTTTTATCGGGAAACTTAAAAATGACAGCGCCGGCAAAGCATTTCAGGCTGACATGAAAATGCTTGGTTGCTCATTTGCAGCTGCTCCTTCGGAGCAGGGCCTGCCAACTGGAATGTGTTTAGTTTTTGTTACACCAGATGCGCAACGCACAATGTGTACTTATTTAGGTACTGCAGCTCTGTTGGCGCCTGAGGACCTCAATGAAGTCGTTATTTCTAAAAGTAAGATAATATACTTGGAAGGCTATCTTTTTGATCAGCCGGTAGCACAAGAAGCAATGGTGCGGGCGGCAGGCGTGGCCAATAAATCTGGCGGTAAAGTTGCCTTAACATTATCAGATACTTTTTGTGTTGAGCGCCACCGAGATTCCTTCATAGAGCTTATCGAGCGCAATACAGACATCTTATTTGCCAACGAAGATGAATTTATAAGCCTTTATCAGGCAGAGAATCTTGAACAGGCTATCGAGTTGAATAGTGGTAAATGTGAGTTAGCATGTGTTACCCGGGGGGAAAAGGGAGCAGTTATTTTGAGCGAGACCGAAAGAATTGAGGTAAAACCAGAAGCTGTTGATAGCTTGATCGATACTACAGGAGCTGGAGATCAGTTTGCTGCCGGGTTTTTATTTGGGCTTTGTAAAGAGGAAGACATTACAAAGTGTGCACGGATCGGGGCAATTACTGCTGCTGAAGTTATAAGTCATTATGGAGCACGTCCTGAAAAGGATCTAGCAGCATTAGTGGCAGGTAGGTTAGGCTGACACACCTTAGCGACGAAAAACCCCCCAAACGAAGTTGGAAAACGTCCATTGCGGTTTTTTGTCAGGGGCAAGTCCTTGCACTTTTGTTTTTGGGATTCTCTGCGGGTTTGCCGTTCCTTCTAGTGTTTTCAACATTTTCTATTTGGCTTCGTGAATTAGGGCTTAGTCGAACAACAATCGGTTTAATAAGTTGGATTGGCATTACCTATTCTATAAAGGTGATTTGGGCGCCAGTGATTGATTGCGCTTCCCTATTCGGCTTGAATTCTATTTTCGGTCGTCGTCGTTCTTGGATGCTAATATCAATGGTTGGCATTGCTTTCGGCCTATTAGGAATGGCTTTTGTTGATCCAGTTAAATCAACGCACTTGTTGATAATTTTTGCTTTCGTCACTGCACTTTTTTCAGCCACACAGGACGTTTCTATTGATGCCTTCCGGATTGAAAGCGCGCCGGCTGAAATGCAAGGGGCATTGGCCGCAGCGTATCAACTTGGTTATCGTATAGCCCTGTTGGTTGCTGGGGCCGGTGTGCTTTACATTTCAGAGTATGCTGGTTGGGCGTGGAGTTACTGCATAATGGCAGCGCTGATGGGGGTGGGAATCACTACTGTTCTGATTGTCTCAGAGCCTGTTAGTGAAAATGATCTGCCAAAGGCGGTAAAGATTAATGAGTGGTTAAGTGGCTCGTTTTTGAGGCCATTCAGCAATTTTTTCGGGAGGTTCGGAAGGCTTGCCATCCCCATACTCCTATTTGTTGCTGTTTACAGAATTAGTGACATATCGATGGGTGTGATGGCCAATCCTTTTTACGTTGACCTCGGATTTACGAAAACTGAGATTGCAAATGTTATAAAGATATTTGGCTTTACTATGACCATTACCGGAACCATCTTGGGTGGCTTGTTAGTCACTCATTACGGTATTATGGGGCCGCTGCTCGCCGGAGCGGTTCTTGTATGTTTGACTAATCTTGTGTTTGCTTTCATGGCGCTTATTGGGCCCGATATAAACCTCCTCATTGCGGTGGTTAGTGCTGACAATGTGAGTGGTGGTCTTGCTGGGTCCGCATTTATTGCATATTTATCGAACCTAACCCGATCTCCATACACAGCCACACAGTATGCGCTGTTAAGCTCGCTTATGACACTTCCAGGAAAGCTTATTGGTGGATTTTCAGGGATGGTTGTCGATGGTGTAGGGTATATGGTTTTTTTCGGGTATGTAGCATCGCTCGGATTGCCGGCAATATTTCTTTGTATTTATTTAGCGGAGCTGACCCAGACAAAAAATGGAAATAAAAAATGTTGGAAATAGCCGCACTACACCATTGCATCGGTAAATATCGGACAATCGGCCTTATGAAGCTATCTAGGGTCGAAATTTTTTGGATAGTTTTTGTGCTAAAACCTCATGCAATTGCATCGTACGCTGCAATAGCTCCGGCATTAATGAGATCACTTACTCGTGAACCCAACTGGACAATTTGGACCGGCTTTGAAAGTCCTTCTAGAATAGGGCCAATAACGCCCCCATCACCTTGCGCATGTAGAAGTTTGGAGGAAATACTGGCACTATGTAAGTCCGGCATCACTAGCACGTTTGCGGGCCCAGTTAATCTACAAAACGGGTAAATGCGTTGCATTAAATCAAAGTCGAGAGCGGTATCGGTGGTCATTTCGCCGTCATACTCAAAATCGACTTTGCGATCGTCCAATAGTGTTACGGCCCTTCTGACACGTTCCATTTGACGACGTTTCGGTTGACCGAAGTTCGAAAAAGATAGGATTGCTACGCGCGGTTCTTGACCCAACTTCCGGGCATAAGTTGCTGCTCCACAGGCAATATCTGCCAAATTCTCACTTGTAGGAAGCTCATGTACGCCGCTGTCAGCTATCAGTATCGTGCGTTTTTGTGCCATCACCATAGTTATTCCCATGGGACACTCCCCTTTTTTTGTGTCTATCACACGTGTAACCTCTGAGTAGGCTACCGCGAAAGGCCGAGTCACCCCTGTTACCATGCCGTCTGCATCACCACATGCAACCATGCAGGAACCGAAAATATTACGGTCTTGATTAACCAACCTTTGACAATCGCGAAATAGAAACCCACGTCTCTGAAGCCGGTTATAAAGATAATCCGAATATGTGGTTTTATCAGAGCTGAGAGCTGCGTTGTGTATTTCAAGGTCTGCTGTTCCTGCAATACCGAGACTACTCATAGTCTTTTCCACGTGTTCGGCACGCCCTAAAAGAATAGGTTCGCCGTAGCCTGCGTTGCGGAAGGCGATCGCCGCGCGGATAACTCTTTCGTCTTCACCCTCTGCAAAAACGATACGCTTATTTTCCGATTGTACACGTTGAAAAATAAATTGTAATTTTGCAGCGGCAGGGTCAAGGCGAGCGGATAATTGTTGCCGATATGCATCCGTGTCTTTTACGGGTTTGCGCGCAACATTACTGGCTACAGCCGCTTTTGCTACCGCGGGTGGGATCGCAGATATCAAGCGTGGGTCAAATGGTGCTGGGATTATGTAATTTGGACCGTATTGAAGGCGTTTGCCTCCGTATGCAGCATCCACTTCATCGGGCACATCCTCTCGCGCGAGTTCGGCAAGGGCATAAGCTGCAGCAGATTTCATCTCATCATTAATAGTCGAAGCACGAACATCTAGCGCGCCGCGGAAAATATATGGAAAGCCGAGTACATTATTAATTTGATTTGGATAATCTGAGCGGCCCGTCGCAACAATCGCGTCACTTCTGATGGCCGCAACTTCCTCTGGGGTTATTTCTGGGTCTGGGTTGGCCATTGCGAAAATAATAGGGTTTGCACGCATAGACTTTATCATGCTTCCAGAAACGGCTCCTTTAACCGATAAGCCAAATAAGACGTCGGCGCCTTTTACAGCGTCTTTTAATGATCGGTCATTGGTGGATATTGCGTGAGCTGACTTCCATTGGTTCATCCCTTCTTCACGGCCTCTGTATATAACACCCTTAGAATCGCAAAGTGTGATTTGGTCATGCGGCACACCCATTGATTTGATAAGCTCAATACAAGCAATTGCTGACGCGCCAGCACCGTTGACTACCATTTTGATGTCAGCCATTTTTCGATTTGTTAGCTCGAGGGCATTTATCATTCCAGCTGCAGAAATAATTGCAGTGCCGTGTTGGTCGTCATGAAATACTGGAACATCCAATATTTCGCGCAGTTTTTGTTCAATAATGAAACATTCTGGAGCTTTGATGTCCTCGAGGTTAATTCCACCGAATCCGTTGCCAATCGCACGAACGCATGAAATGAATTCATCCACGTCCTCAGTTTCTACCTCTAAATCGAAACTATCTATGTCAGCAAATCTTTTGAAAAGGACTGCTTTGCCTTCCATGACTGGTTTTGAAGCCAACGCGCCAATGTTACCCAAACCGAGGACTGCAGTTCCATTAGATATCACCGCAACCATGTTACCTTTGGAGGTGTAGTCATAAGCAGTGTCAGGCGCATTCTCGATTTCGAGGCAGGGATAAGCGACACCCGGAGAATAGGCAAGCGATAGATCTCGCTGGGTATTGAGCGGTTTTGTTGCTCGTAGTGCGATCTTTCCTGGTTGACCACTAACATGGAAATCCAGCGCATCTTGCTGACTAATCTTAGTTTTGGACATTATGCTGAAATCCCCCTAACGAAACGATTTTTCCTTTATGCCGCGTTGGTAAAGCAAAAAAACTTCTAATTAGTTTGACATGAAGTGAGACACATGACCAGCTTGGGAAGTATTTTATTTTTGTTTAAAATATTTGAAGCATTGCTAATTATGACAACAGGCGCGTTATAAAGTGATCGTCAAGAAGAAATAATAATGCCAACACAGAAAACAACTAACCCAATGGCTAAGCCAGGGAACCGTGATGAACTGATAAAAACATCTCGAGGGGTCAAGTTTAACGCCGGGTTCCGCATAGGCGCTACGCCAATGATGGCGCAATACCTTGAAATAAAAGAAGCGTACCCAGACTGTTTGTTGTTTTATCGTATGGGAGATTTTTATGAGATGTTCTTTGATGACGCCATTATGGCAGCTGAAGCCCTTGATATAACGCTTACAAAACGTGGAAAGCACAAAGGAGCGGACGTGGCCATGTGTGGGGTTCCGGCACATACGGCTGACGTATATTTGGCTCGTTTGATAAAAAAGGGGTTTCGAGTAGCAATATGTGAGCAGCTAGAAAATCCTGCAGAAGCTAAGAAACGCGACGGTTCCCGAAGTCTTGTTAAACGGGATGTAGTGCGACTTGTAACGCCAGGTACTCTGACTGAGGAGACCTTGTTGCACTCTCGTTGCAATAACTTTCTCGCCGCTATCAGCGGTGTTTCCGGAGATTGTGCGATTGCCTGGCTAGACATATCTACAGGAGAATTTTTCCTTCAATGTATGTGTCCCTATACACCAGGGTCTGTGGCCGCTGTATTGGCACGCATAGAGCCGGGCGAGATTTTACTGCCGGAAAAATTACATCTTAGTCAAGAATTTCAGCAGGTTTGTGGTGAATGGGTACAGGAATTGGTGCCTTTGCCGGATATTCGGTTTGACCCAACAAATTCCCGCAAACGGTTGGAAGCATTTTTTGGCGTAGCAACGATGGATGGGGCCGGGTCTTTCACCAACGCCGAGTTTTCTGCAGCCGGGGCATTAATCGACTACATCGAGCTTACCCAAGTTGGCAATATGCCGCATTTGGATCGACCTCGGCAGATTTCTGACAGTACATTTTTAGAGATTGATGCTGCCACCAGACGCAACCTTGAATTAACACGAACGTTGTCTGGTGAGACAAAGGGCAGTCTCTTAGCGACAATCGATCGGACTGTGAGTGCGTCAGGCGCTAGACTTCTAGCTTCCCGTCTAAACTCTCCATCAACGGAAGTGCAAAAAATAAGGGCTCGACTCGACTCGATCGAATACTTCGTTGCGGAATCAGCTTCACGAGCACGGGTACGGGAGGTTTTGCGCGAGTGCCCAGACTTCGAGCGAGCATTATCAAGATTGACGCTGAATCGTTGCGGCCCCCGTGACGTGGCTTCGGTCCGTGATGGTCTAGCGGTTGCAAAAGAAATTAAGACAATTCTAGCGAAGAAAGGAGAACTACTGCCACAAGCTATCAATTCCGCGATCACTCTACTCGACTGCCATGAGATTTTGGCAAAACTTTTAGGTCGAGCATTGAACGATGAGTTGCCAGCTAATGCCCGGGATGGCGGTTTTCTTAGGGAGGGCTATTCGCGCCAATTAGATGAGCTTAGGCAATCGGGCGGCGAAAGTCGGAAACTTATAGCGAGCCTAGAGTCAAAATACAAAACTTCAACTGGTGCTGAGACCCTTAAAATCAAACAAAACAATGTTCTGGGGTACTTCGTTGAAGTTTCTGTAAGGCAGTCGGACAGACTTGATGACCATTTTATTCATAGGCAAACTATGACCAATGCTGTGCGGTTTTCCACGCCCGAACTTGCAAGGTTTGCAAGACAGGCGTCAGAATGCGGACAGCTTGCTTTAGATTTGGAGTTAAGACTGTTTCAAGATTTAATAAATGAGATTACCAAACAAAGTGATACCATCAATCGTGAGGCAGTTGCGTTGGCCGAGGTAGATGTTGCTTCAGGCTTGGCCGAATTGGCTGACGAGCAACAATACTGTAGGCCAACCGTCGTCGATGAGAGTGTTTTTTCGATTATTGGGGGCAGACACCCAGTTGTCGAGACTGCATTAGGGCTATCGGAAAATCGACCGTTTGTCTCGAACGATTGTAAACTCAGTGAAGATCAACGAATTTGGCTGGTTACAGGTCCAAATATGGCAGGTAAAAGCACTTTTCTGCGCCAGAATGCACTTATTCTAATTTTGGCGCAGATTGGAAGCTTTGTTCCCGCATCGGAAGCTCAAATCGGCATTGTGGATCGACTATTCAGCCGAGTTGGCGCCGCGGACGACTTGGCGCGCGGCCGCTCCACTTTTATGGTCGAAATGGTTGAAACGGCTTCAATTTTAAATCAAGCGACTGAGCGCTCCTTCGTTATATTGGATGAAATTGGCCGTGGCACAGCGACTTTCGACGGCTTGTCAATCGCATGGGCTGCGATTGAACATTTGCACGACAAAAATTGCTGCAGAGCATTATTCGCGAGCCATTACCATGAGTTGGTTTCACTAGAGACACGTTTGGTCTCATTAAAACCCTTCACGATGAGGGTAAAAGAGTGGCAGGGTGATGTAGTTTTCTTGCACGAGATTGTCGCAGGCGCTGCTGATCGATCATATGGAATTCATGTCGCCAAGCTGGCCGGCTTACCATCCGCGGTTATTGCTCGCGCAGAGGAGGTCCTTTCGATTTTAGAGCAAGGGGAGCAATCTTGTTCTTTAACGGGATTAGCAGACAATTTGCCCCTTTTTGATAAAGCTAATAACAAGCCGCCCTCAAAAATTGTATCGCCTACAGAGTCGGCTTTAAGTGATATTGATCCGGATCAGATAACGCCGCGTGAGGCGCTGGAACTAATATATCAATTGAAAAGGGATCTCCACTAAATGTTTTTGGACGTAGTTTTTCTTGCAATGAAGATGGTGTAAGCGCACATCTTTCATTATGGATGAAGTTAAAAGGTACTCGAAGATAATCAGCCGCAACTCCCTTCTGAAAAGGGCCCGGACGGTTGTGCACAAAAATGGAACGGGTGAACAAGCTCGGAAATCTTTGCTTGGGCTTTACAGAAAAGAGATCGAGCGTGGCTCTGGAGAAATTGAGAGTCAGTTCAACAAAAGCCAAGATGGCGCCCTTGCAGTGCAGGGTTATTGTTTTCTGATAGACCAGCTTATTCGAGTGATATATGATATAGGAGTCGAATATTTTTATCCGGCTCCCAATCCAACAGCGGCGGATCACCTTTGTATAACGGCTTTCGGAGGTTATGGCCGTGGAGAATTAGCCCCAAAATCCGACTTGGACCTGCTGTTTGTCCAACCATATAAACAAACACCACGTGGGGAGCAGATTGTAGAATTAATTCTCTACACACTTTGGGACCTAAATTTCAAGGTTGGACATGCAACCCGTTCAATCGATGAAAACATTCGGCAGGCCAGAGATGACATAACCATTCGGACAGGTTTGTTAGAATCTCGTTACGTTTGCGGGGACAAATCATTATTTAAAGAATTACGCCAACGATTCTTCGGTGAAGTAGTCGAGGGAACGGGGCCCGATTTCGTTGAGGCAAAACTTGCAGAGCGCGATGAACGGCACGATAGGGTGGGTAACTCGCGATATGTTTTGGAGCCTAACATAAAAGAAGGTAAGGGCGGCTTGCGTGATTTGCAGACCTTATTTTGGATAGCCAAGTATCTTTATAAAGTTACTGATATTGGCCGGTTGGTTGATAAACGGGTGCTAACCTCTCAGGAGTTCAAAGTGTTTGCCAAGGCACAGGGGTTCCTTTGGACTCTCCGCTGCAATTTGCACTATTTATCGGGTCGTGCAGAAGAGCGTCTTACATTCGATGTTCAGCCTCAGCTTGCAAATAGAATGGGATACCGAGATCACGCTGGAACGTCTGGCGTAGAACGTTTCATGAAACACTATTTTTTAATCGCCAAAGACGTGGGTGACCTGACTCGAATTTTTTGCGCGGCACTTGAGGCCCGCCATCAGCCATCTCGCATTTTTAGAATGCCGACACTTTTCAATCGTGAGATCGAGGGCTTCGTCATTAACCGCGGTCGCCTAACAGTATCATCACGTAAGCATTTCAAAATGTGCCCCATAGATATGTTGAGATTATTCGAGGTGAGCCAGCGTCTTAGGCTGGACATTCATCCCGTAGCGTTGCAAATGATTACGCGCGACCTAGCCCGCATAGATAACGAACTCCGCAATGATTCCGCTGCTAACAAAATCTTCCTCGATATCTTGACGTCAAAAAATAATCCTGAGACTACATTACGTAGGCTCAATGAGGCAGGAGTGTTTGGCAGATTTGTGACCGATTTTGGCCGGGTGGTGGCACAGATGCAGTACGATATGTATCACGTTTATACTACCGACGAACATACTATCCGTGCGATTGGGGTTTTGAGCCGAATCGAGGCAGGCGAATTAGTTGCGGAGCACCCTTTGGAAAGTAGGGTCGTACATGAGATTGCATCACGGGAAGTCTTGTATGTGGCCGTTTTGTTGCATGATATTGCTAAGGGAAGAGGAGGGAACCACTCTGAGTTAGGAGCTGAGGTTGCAACAAAGCTTTGCCCCAGACTTGGACTGTCGCCAGAGCAGACTGAAACCGTTGCGTGGTTAGTGCGGCATCATCTTTTCATGAGTGAAACCTTTGCAAAACGCGACCTTAGCGACCCCAAAACCATTATCGACTTTGTTGACATTGTTCAATCACCGGAGAGGCTGAGATTACTCTTGTGCTTGACTGTTGCGGACATCCGTGCCGTTGGGCCAGGTCGATGGAATAATTGGAAGGCAAGTCTGTTGCGAGATCTCTACTATCGCGCGGAGGCTTTTATATCTGGTGGCCTTAAAGAAGATGGTAGAGACTCTGCCGCTGCAGTCATTGTATCCGGTTTGCGAAAAGTGCTCAAAGATTGGCCCGTGCGCGACATTGATGCCCATATTGCTCGCGGTCATGACGGGTATTGGACAGCCTACAGTCTGAAAACACTGTATCATCAAGCTTTATTGATTCAAGAAGCTGAAAGCCTTGGTACACCACTCGTCTTGGATACGGATATTGATCGTGGAAAAGGCGCTACCGAAGTGACGATTTATGCCGGTGATCATCCTGGCCTATTTAGTCGAATAAGTGGTGCTATGGCATTGTCGGGAGTAAATATTGTTGAGGCTAAAATCAATACTCTGAACAATGGGAAAGGTCTTGATAGTTTTCTTATCCAGGACTCGACGGGAGGCGCTTTTCCCCGGCCAGACGAAAAAATGGCCCGGTTATCTGAACTCATAAATAAAGCCTTAGCTGGAGAGCTAAACATTGCGAGCGAGTTGAGCAAGCGACAAGGTCAGCCGAAACGAACGTCTGTTTTTACTGTCGAGCCACGTGTGATTATTGATAACAAGGCTTCAAACCGTTACACAGTCATTGAAGTCAACGGACGTGATAGGCCGGGTTTATTGTTTGCGTTATCTGAAGCTCTATATAAACTCAGTTTGCAAGTTTACTCAGCAAAAATATCTACATTTGGTGAGCAGGTAGTCGATGTTTTTTATTTGCAGGATTTGTTCGGCACGAAAATAGATCAATCTGGAAAGATGGCGCAAGTTACAGAGGTTTTAATGGCCACCCTACAAGACCCTTTGGCGGATACAAGTTTGGGAAAATCAACCGCCAACTATTCTAATGTTTCCGCAGGTTGATCTAGGATTTGTTCGGGTCATATGGACGACCCTTTAATTTTGTCAGGAGGTTTTTCGAACTTGATGTGGTCGTGATGACACAGAGATAAAGCTGGTTTAGAGCTCTTTAGACTTATCACGAACAAATACAACCTCAACGGCAGGATAGGTGTTCATTTATGAGGCTGATGACGTAGGAAAATTCTTTTCTTGTTGATTACTAGGGTTTAAATGGCAATTTATCGTGCTTTCCTCACTCTCGGCTCCTGGACAATGGCAAGTCGAATATTGGGCTTCGTCCGAGATGTGCTTATTGCAAGCGTTGTTGGCGCGAGCTTGGTGGCAGACGTGTTCTTCGTCGCCTTTAAATTCCCGAATTTTTTTCGCCGTATTTTCGCCGAGGGAGCATTTAATTCTGCATTTGTTCCGTTGTTTTCGGAGCATTTAGCAAAAAATGGTCTTGCTGCCGCCAAACAATTTGCCGCGCAGGTAAACGCAATTATGGTTAGCGTGTTGACTGGATTTACACTTCTCGCTTTGCTTCTCATGCCGTGGCTGATGATTTTGGTAGCCCCGGGTTTTAAAGAACAGCCGGAAAAATTTCAGCTGGTGATTGAGTTAACCCAGATTACCTTTCCGTACTTATTATTCATGGCTTTGCTATCATTGTTGGGTGGAATGCTGAATGCATTGGATCGTTTTGCTGAAACGGCCGCCGCCCCCATCGGATTAAATCTTATTTTGATCGCGGTGCTACTATTAGTCCGCGAAGGGGTGGTATCTTCAACTGCTCATGCCCTAGCTTGGGGTGTTTGTCTGTCCGGAGTAGTTCAATTTCTCTGGCTGGTATTTGCATGTCGCCGGGCTGGATTATTGCTTCGGTTGCCATACCCCAAGCTCTCCCCAGAAGTAAAAAGGTTGCTTAGATTGATGCTGCCAGGAGTTATTGGGGCTGGGGTGGTTCATATAAACTTGGTTGTGGATGTAATATTAGCTTCTTTATTATCTGAAGGGTCCGTTTCGTGGCTTTACTATGCAGATAGAATTAATCAATTTCCCCTTGGCATTGTTGGCGTTGCCATCGGTGTAGCTCTTTTGCCAGCACTCAGCCGGAACATTGCTAAGGGAAATTTGAAGCTCGCAATAAGTATTCAGAACAGGGCGATAGAACTTTGTTTGGTACTTTGTATACCGGCTTCAGCCGCTTTTTTGGTGCTGGCTGAGCCAATAGCAGTGGTTTTGTTTCAACGTGGCGAATTTATGCCAATTGATGCAAAGGCTACGGCAAAAGCCCTCGCTGCTTTTGCCTATGGGTTACCAGCTTTTGTTCTTATAAAAGCATTCTCCCCTGGATTTTTTGCTCGTAAAGATACTATAACGCCGGTAAAGATCGCCGCTATTTCTATGATTCTCAACGTTATCTTGGCAGTTTTTTTGATGCAATATCTTGGACACGTAGGTATTGCGCTTGCTACGTCATTAACGGCTTGGATAAACGTTTTTGCGCTCGCTGCTTTGCTCATCCGGCGTGGTTACTTTCGGTTTGATACTAATCTACTAGCTAGGTTGCCCCGGATTGTGTTTTCGACTGTATTTATGGCGGCGGGTTTGCTAGCCGGGGTTGATGTGTTATCTAGCCCTCTTGCTGGTAGCGAGTTAAGTCGATCAAGCGCTCTCTTGGGTCTCATTATTTGTGGAGGGAGCATTTATTTGTTAGCTATTCAAGTTACGGGAGCATTTCGGTTCTCAGATCTTCGAGATAAAAAAGGGGATGTCTGACATGGCGTTCCTGACTTGATTACTTTTTATTAGGTCATTACTTTGTAGTAAATTTATGGTGCGATTGACTGATCTATCGAAAGGTGAAGCAGAGAATTTACTGCGGCTTCCATGTCCGCAGTTTGATGGATCCCCGCTTTCTGTTGCTCCAGATTTAGGGACTGCTCGGGTTGCGCTCATCACTTCGGCTGGCATCTCAATGAAAGATGATGAAACTTTTTCAGCTGGATCTAGTGACTACCGCGTTATTCCGAGCTCTGCAGATGCCGGTGACATTATAATGAGCCATGCATCGGTTAACTATGACCGCAGCGCCTTTGTACAAGACCTGAATACTGTTTTTCCAATTGATCGACTCCGAGAATTAGAAGAGGCGAAAACAATAGGATCGATTGCCTCATCACATTACTCTTTTATGGGCGCAACAGAGCCGGGAGCACTGAAGAAGAGCGCCGAGAATATGATAGGTATGCTAAAAGAAGATCGGGTTAATGCCGTCTTTCTAACGCCAGTATGACCGAATTGTACGCGCGCCGTTGGCGGATTAGCAAGGTATATTGAAGATAAAGGAATTTCAACAGTCCAAATTAGTCTTGTGCGTGAACATTCAGAAAAAATAAATCCCCCTCGTGCTCTTTGGGTTCCGTTTCCGTTGGGAAGGCCAATGGGGGCACCGGATTCACCAAGCTTGCAACGCCGTGTCCTCGAGGCCGGGCTAGGCCTCTTGGTGCGCTCGGATGTGCCGGTTTTAGAGAATTTTTCGGATCAGGGTTATAGGGCCGTAAACGAGAAAACTGATCGCTGGTCGTGTCCGGTGAACCTTCCGCCGCGCGCAAGGTGGATAAAATATCCTAGCAAAGCATTAGCGAAAGAAATATCTTTGCTTGCGCCATGCCGAATTTCGAATAACGCAAAGACAGGCCGAACAGTATTTGGGGTTAGCGGCCTAGATATAGGCGAGATCGCTACTTTCATAGACGGGTTTATTGCTGATCACGATATTACTGATACAGGAAAAGATAAGTTATTGGCGCAAAAGCTTAAATTTGCAGCCGACGATTTGAAGGTTTGGTACTACGAAGCTGCTAGCCTGCAACCGGGAACGATTAGCGAAGAAATATCTGAATGGTTTTGGTGTGAGACAGCAGCTGGCGCAACCTTGATTCAGCTTGCATCTTTGATGGCGTTGTCGAACCAAAAGCGCTTGACAATAATGGGGACAAAGGGAATTGTCCCAAGAGGATTTCAGCACCTTATTGATCGATCTAAAGGTTAACTTAATGGTTCGATTGAAAGACATTCCCGCACTTGACGCCAAGCATTTGCGTGAAAAGGAGTGTCCCGTTTTCGATAACGAGCCATTTGTTTCGGGCCCCGCTCTCGAGGACCGAAGAGTGGCGATTGTTACAACGGCCGGGCTTCACAGGCGAAAGGACAAAAACTTTCTCCTACAGGATACGGGGTACAGGGTAATCCCTGGAGACATAGATCTAAACGATATCGTAATGACCCACACTTCCGTGAATTACGACCGTACCGGATTTCAGCAAGATATTAACGTTGTTTTCCCACTTGATAGATTGCGCGAACTTGAGGACGAGGGAAAAATTGGATCTATTGGCAAGTTTCACTATTCTTTGATGGGGGCAGGGTGGCTTCCGCATGAGATTAAGCCCACTTGTCATGAGCTTGCGGGTTTGCTTCGTGAAGACAATGTGAACGCAGTTTTATTGGTGCCGGTTTGACCAAATTGCACCCGTGCGGTCGGCGCGGTTGGGCATTACATTGAGGAAAAAGGACTGGCGACGGCCGGTATTAGCTTGGTACGCGAAAATACAGAGCGCATTCGGCCACCAAGGGCACTTTGGGTGCCATTTGAGCTTGGTCGGCCGTTTGGAGCTCCAAATGAGCCTGAATTCCAGACAAAGGTACTCTCTTCACTGTTGTCTCTTCTAGAGCGCACGGATGGACCGGTTATTTTAGAAGATTTCGATGAAGATCCACCCGGGGGTCATTCTTTTGAAGAATCGGGAATTTTTTGCCCGGTCGGTTTCCCGAAGCCAGCAGTCGAAAGCAACAATGAAGTGTTAAAAGAGATTTTTACAGAAATTGATTTGATGAAACCATGGTACAATCTCGCGCTTGATGAGCGAGGAAGGACAACCTTCGGGCTTAGTGGATTGAACATCAAAGAGGCCGTAGAGTTTTTGGCTGGATTTCTTCAAGGAA
This sequence comes from Pseudomonadota bacterium, assembly GCA_036339585.1. NCBI lineage: Bacteria > Pseudomonadati > Pseudomonadota > Pseudomonadota bacterium. Next base: position 338,703 of record JAYZAS010000004.1, on the reverse strand, counting down.
CTCCGAAAAATCCTAGGGAAGATATGGCTTTGGGCGAGGTTTTTCGCTTTACTTGTGAGGACGTAAAGATGTGGTATCTTGAAGCTGCTACGGCAAAATCTAATGTTCGAAATAGCCGGTCAGCAGCCGATTGGTTTTGGGGAGAAACAAATGCAGGCAAATTGTTTCTTGATCTGCACTCAAAATGCATCAAGCATGAGGATAAAGGTATTAGGCACGTTGGTAAGACACAGCTTGTACCAAGGGCACAAGAACACAGGCTTAATGACTAAAATTCAAGTTTTGTGATTTTTGCGTATTGTTTCCTGAGGTCAAAAGGGTCTTTAAAAATACATCGTATTAACACCTAAGAGCTGAAAGCTGTGAAAATGAAACTGGTATTTTCAGGTATCCAGCCAACTGGAAATTTACACATTGGTAATTATTTAGGAGCAGTCCGTAATTGGATTGCGTTACAGGAAAGATTTGAATGCATTTTCTGCATCGTTGATATGCACGCCATAACGGTCTGGCAGGATCCAAGCGTGCTTGCTGAAAATACACGAGAGGTTGCGGCAGCTCTTATTGCTGCCGGTATTGACCCAAAAACTCAAATTCTTTTCAATCAAAGCAGTAACCCAGACCACGCGAACCTCTCTTGGATACTCAATTGTGTTGCTAGGTTAGGCTGGCTTAATAGAATGACACAATTTAAGGAAAAGGCTGGGAAAAATCGAGAGAATGCTTCGGTAGGGTTGTACACATATCCTAACCTTATGGCTGCGGATATCTTAGTCTATCGAGCCACTCACGTACCGGTTGGGGAGGACCAGAAACAACATTTAGAATTAGCCCGTGACATCGCTCAAAAATTCAATAGTGACTATGGGTCTGATTTCTTTCCGCTACCAGAACCGCTAATCATGGGTGAGGCAACAAGGGTAATGTCCCTTCGAGACGGTGCTAGGAAGATGTCCAAATCTGATCCCTCAGATTTGAGTCGGATCAACCTGAGTGATAGCGCAGACGCAGTTGCTCAAAAAATTCGCAAGGCAAAGACTGACCCAAACCCCTTACCCGATTCTATTGCAGATCTATCGGGGCGGCCAGAAGCCGACAACTTGATCAGCATTTATGCTGCGTTTGCCGGCATAAGCAGAGAAGATTCTATATCAATTAATTCCGGCAAGCAATTTTCAGATTTTAAGAGGGATCTGACCGACCTTGCAGTGTCTGTCCTCGAGCCAATCAACAAAGAAATGAGTAAACTGCTCTCAGAACCAGAGCATATTGATGGGATCCTTGCTAATGGAAGCGAACGCGCGATAGATGTTTCGAGACCAGTGATGGAAAAGGTTTTTCGAGCGGTGGGATTTCGGTCCTATTGATGGATTGAGGTTTTTGCTTGACCCCGCCACGCGGAAAGCCCATCTCTGTTACAGAACAAACCTGTCAAAAATCGATAGCTAAAAATGCTAAAGGAGACTAGCTATGTTCATTCAGACCGAAGAAACTCCCAATCCGGCAACAATGAAATTTTTGCCTGGGCGAGAGGTAATCAATAGCGGCACTGCTGATTTTACGACGATTACCGACGCTGAAAAAAAATCACCCTTAGCCTTACGTATATTCAATATTGACGGGATTGAAGGCGTTTTTTTTGGGTCAGATTTTATAACGGTTACCAAAAGCGATTCAAAAGAATGGCATGTCCTCAAGCCCACAGTTTTAGGCGCTATCATGGAGCATTTCACGGCAGGTTTGCCAATTTTAAATGAAAGCGCGCTATCGCAAGATCATGATGCTGCTGCGGAAACAGAAGGGGATGATGTAGAAATTATAGGACAAATCAAGGAGTTGATTGACACAAGAGTGCGTCCAGCTGTGGCTATGGATGGTGGAGATATTGTATTTGACAGCTTCGATGGAGGAATAGTCTACCTTCAGATGCAGGGCGCATGTGCCGGTTGCCCAAGTTCAACAGCTACTTTGAAAATGGGGATTGAAAATATGCTAAAGCATTATATTCCAGAGGTGGTAGAGGTGAGGGCTGTTGGTTTCTAAATAAAGTTTTCTGTCAGCAGCGCGTCTACTTTGGAAGGTAATATTGCATTCCAAACCAACGCCAACGGCCGTCTTCAGTTCGAATAGTACAATTAATACGAGAACGTCCTTTTGAGAACGGTTCCCCAAATCGAATTTCTATTCGGCTTGATCCAAGTTTCTGTGTTTTAATCTTACCAAATTTTGAATGGTAGCATGCTAAGCTGTCGAGATTGTTGACTTTTGGTAGAATGGTAAAACCTATGTTCGGTGGGTTTATATCAGGTGATAATAATGGATTACTTGGCGTAAGGTCGACAACTGGCAATTCCAGTGCATTTACAACTGTTTTAAATCTGTCAATATCACCATATGCATCTGTAAAAGAAAAGCGCGGCAGGTAATACCGATAGGTTTTTCGGTGCAGGACGCCAGAGTGTTGACCAAAGCCTGCTTTGTAACCCTCCGCTCGCACTACTTTTTGCGCTGATTCGCTGGCCAGTCCGTAAGGAAATGCAAAAGCTATGGGTTTTACACCAAGATTTTTAGAAATGAGAGCGCGAGCAGTTCTAATTTCACGTACCACCTCCTGCGGTGTGAGCGTTGCTAAGCGCCTCTGACTATGTGCCTTCAATCCGATCGAAACGCCTTCTTTGGTCAATGTTTTAATTTGAGACCAGTTTAAGTAGCCCTTTTTCCCAGAGTTAATAGGCTGAGTTGTCAAAAAAAGAGTTGCTGGTAGGCCTGCTTCTTTCAGCAATGGCCAAGCAATACTTAGGAAAGACTCATATGCATCATCAATTGTGATAACAACAGAGCGTTTTGGCAGCGTTGTACCTACATCTAACTTTTTTATCAGTTGAGCGAGCGGCAAGACGGCATAATTACCCGACGATAGCTCTCTGATGTGGTCAGAAAAGTTGTCTTTACTGAGTGAAGTTCCAGATTGAACGGGACTTGAAAACCTGTGGTAAAGAAGAACAATCGCAGAATTCGAAGCAAGGACATCCGAAGGCGAGACAAATAAAATGGGCCCCATTAAAATCGAACACAACAGTCCGTGATAAAGTTTGTTTTTAATTTTTCTTAAAAGGTTCATTGCCGATACCGTTTAGCAAAAAAATCTGTTTAAACAAGTGTGTCAAGTTTAAAATATTAGAACGGATATATTAGTTATGGGATATTTTTGAGTTTGGATAAATCCAAAAAAATTCTTGTCTTTGATACGTCTGCAAATGCATGCTCAGTAGCGCTTTGGGCTAACGGAAAAGTAGTTTGTTCGTGTTTTCAGGTAATGTCACGTGGCCACTCTGAGGCTCTCGCTCCCATGATATCAGAGGTTTTTGAGAAATACGATGGCAGCGATATTGATGCGGGTGACTTAAGTGCGATTGCAGTAACAATTGGGCCTGGCACCTTCACGGGAATACGTATAGGGCTCGCAATGGCTAGAGCCCTAGCATTACCTCGTCGGCTACCCGTCATCGGTTTGACAAACTTTGACGTTGTTTTCTGGCAGGCACCTAAAAGCAAAGGACCAACATTAGTTGTACTTGAGACCAAGCGAGAGGACTTTTATGCCCAGATTTTTTCAGAAAACAAAGAGCCAGTTCAGGGCCCAATGGCACTGACAGCGGAAGAAATCCAGATACGATTGCCAGATGAACCGATAACACTCATTGGTGATGGAGCAGAACGTTTAGATCAAAAGTTAGTCGACTTTGGCCGGGAGCCCTCGCGTCTTTTTGGCGATGTGGAACCGGTAGCCATGGAATTTGCTGAATTAGCCAGCAAGCGCTTTGACAGTGGCGTTTACGCCGACCCCGAACCACTGTATTTGCGAGCGCCTAGCGTAACTGTTTTGGCCAGAAAGTAGCGGGTTTGTGTCTGGTATCGTAGTGGTTCCTTCTGAGCAAGCGTCTTGGCCGGCTTTGGCGGATCTCTATCGTGAATGTTTTGATGAACCTTGGCCTCTTGTTTCCATTGAAAATTTGCTTCGGCCCCCAGGATGCTGGGCTCTGTTGGCAGAAATTTCAGATAGCGATTTAATAATACCCGCTGGGTTCGCTTTGGCGCGTATTGTTTGTGATGAGGCTGAAGTTCTTAGCCTTGGAGTCTCGCCTAGGTTTCGTCGGCGCGGTGTAGCTAAAGCTTTAATGCAAGAGGTGTTGAGTTGTGCGCGGGATAAATGTGCAGCTTCTTTGTATCTAGAGGTTGGAATTGATAACAACGCTGCTTTAACCTTTTACAAGAAGATGAATTTCAAAACGATCGCTCGCCGCAAGGGGTACTATCGACGCGCTGACCGTTCCCAAGTTGACGCTTTAGTGATGAAAATAGTTCTATGAAATTAGATTGTTGTGTATGGTAATAAAAAAAGTAACAATCTTTTGATGTTTGAAGTCTTTGATTGTTACAACGATAGTTAGTAATATTTCTTGATGATTAGTGACATTTTTTAGTCTATAGTCTTTAACAAGGGTTTTAAGTCGAAAGATCAATAATTCGACAACACACGCCGTTTGGTATTTGGCCGATGGCAGCCACACACGTGGTAATAACAAGAACAGGGGCAAACAAAAATGACCGAGTCTTCGGCCACCGAAGTAAAGCGGGAGGATCTTCTGGGTTATACTTCGGAGATTGTAGCCGCACATGTGTCAAATAACACTGTGGCTATTTCAGACCTTCCGGGATTGATTGAGCAGATATATCGGACACTGGCGTCTATTGGTGGGGTTGATTTGAGCGCTGGCGACCGTCCAACGCCGGCGGTGCCGCTTAAAAAGTCAATCACACCTGATTATATCGTTTGTTTGGAAGATGGTAAAAAACTAAAGATGCTCAAACGGCACCTTAAAACGGCCTATGACATGACGCCAGAAGAGTATAGGGAGCGTTGGGGTTTGTCTCCAGATTATCCCATGGTGGCCCCCAATTATGCAAAACAGCGTAGTCGTTTGGCAAAAGAAATTGGTCTTGGCACTAGATCACGTAGGCGTATAGAGATGTAGGAGTAGGTTTTTCGCATCGTGCAACAAATACTTCGGTGCATATTCAGTTTGCCGGCCACCCTTGCATGGTTTTGGCCGATATTCGGAGAGTAGGAAGCCCATGGGCGCACCAATAGAGCGGCTCTGCGAGAAAAAGGGCCTTAAAATGACGGGGCAACGGCGGATAATTGCGCAAGTTTTGGCGGAATCAGACGATCATCCCAATGTTGACCAGGTTTTTTCTAGAGCTTCCGAAGTGGACCCACGGATAAGTTTGGCTACCGTTTACCGAACAGTTCGGTTGTTTGAAGAATCTGGAATAGTTACACGTCGTGATTTTGGTGACGGCAAAGCACGTTACGAGGAGTCTTCAGATGATCACCACGATCACCTAATTGATGTGGAAAGTGGTGAGGTGTTTTGTTTTCATGATGCTGCGATGGAAAAACTTCGCGAGAAACTTGCTAAATCTCTGGGCTATGAGCTCGTTGATCATCGCTTAGAATTGTATGCGAGGCCGCTCAAAATAAAAAAATAAAAATAGAGGGCATTAGGCAAAATCTTCCATTAAATGACACAATTAAATAGCCTAAGCTAGGGTAGTTTGAAATTACCGTTGTAAGATGACCCAATCCATTCCCCAGTCCACTTTTAATGCTTCTTCTGCAACCCACGAGAGTTGTTCTTCTGATTTTGAGATCGTAAAGGGAAGTCTTTCGGTTCGATTAGCACGCGATATGGGGGAAATAAATGCCGCACTCGCGCTTCGTTACCGGATTTTCTATGAAGAAATGCAAGCACGCCCCACAATGGAAATGGCTATGCGGAAACGGGACTTTGACGAATATGATAACTTTGCTGACCACTTATTAGTATTTGATAGTGAATTAGGGCGGGGTCCTGAAGCGGTCGTTGGGACTTACCGTCTAATTCGCCGGAGTGCTGCAAAATCATGCGGAGGCTTCTATTCGGCAAGTGAATACGACATCAACGTCTTAACTAGATTGCCCGACGAGATACTTGAGCTGGGCAGGTCTTGTGTCAATGCAGATTATCGCGACAGGCGGGTAATCAATCTTTTGTGGGAAGGGATAACGGCTTACTGTGTTGCCCATAATATCCGATTTTTGTTCGGGTGTGGAAGTATTCCTGGTTGTGACCCGACTACTCTTAAAATTCCACTGTCGTATCTTTATCACTATCATCTGGCACCCGAAGAAATACGACCGCGCGCCCTACCTCAGCGGCACATAGAGATGAACCAGAGTCTGATCGGAGAAATTGACCAAAAGACAGGCCTCAAATCGGTGCCACCGCTGATCAAAGGTTACCTCAGGATAGGGGGATTTGTGGGTGATGGGGCAGTTATTGACGAGCAATTTCAGACAACGGATGTTTGTATTGTCGTTCAGACCAAACTTATAAAAGAGAAATATGCTCGATATTTCGAACGTCGTGGCTCTAATTTTCAGGCGATATAGACGAGGAGGAAAAGGTATTTATGGCAACGTCCCATCTTCTTGCGCTACGGCGATCGGCCAGTTTATTGGTCATCTTTGCTATTATTGTATTAGTTCAAGGGCCATTGCGACTTATCGGTTTTCGCTCGGGTTATAAGTTGGGTCACATGTGGCACAAGTTATGTCGTTGGGCAATAGGGATGAGAGTGTGTCATCATGGAAGCATCTCATCGGAATCGCCAACTTTTTTTGTTGCCAATCACACATCGTACCTTGATATTCCAGCTCTAGGTTCTCTAATCGATGCTACTTTTATTGCTAAATCCGAGATTAAAAATTGGCCAATGTTTGGACTTTTATGCAGCCTTCAGCGAACAATCTTTATAGACCGGGACTGGCGGAAAGCACTAGTACAACGAAAACAGCTATACAAACGGTTGGACGATAGAGACAGCCTAATCCTCTTCCCCGAGGGGACCAGTAACAACGGAACATTCACCCGACAATTTAAGAGCGCTCTTTTCAGTGCTGCTGACTGGACCCTGAATGGTCAGGGTGTTGCAGTACAACCAATCACTATTGCTTACACTACACTTAATGGCATAACGCTGGGTCGTCGCCTGCGCCCTCTGTTCGCTTGGTATGGCGATATGGTCATGTTTAACCACTTTTGGTCACTGTTGGGTTCTGGGCGTCTTGGCGTGGATATTATTTTTCATCCGCCTGTCCGTTTGACGAATTTTGGCTCGCGTAAGGAACTGTCAGAACATTGTGAACAGAGAGTGGCGAACGGCCTTTCAGATGCGCTGTCGGGGAGACTCTAGTTGACGCGCTGTTTGCTGTATGCGCGGCCCTTCTTTGCAAGTAATTAATGATAAGGTTTGCTTGCAAGCCAATCTTACATGTGAAAGTCTAGGATTTTTATTGTATGAAGCCTTTTACGGTAACTTGTTTTAAATTTGGAAGTGGCTTGATCATGATGCGCCCCACCCTGAACGTCTTGTATATGATAAGAATTATTTGTGGTGCATGCCTGGTGGGGGGGTGAACTTGGGCAAATCGGTTTTCATCAAAACCTATGGCTGCCAAATGAATGTCTACGACTCTGATAGGATGGTAGATTTATTGAAGCTTGCAGGTTATTCAAAAACTGAGCATCTGAGTGGTGCCGATCTAATTATATTGAACACGTGTCACATTCGCGAAAAGGCGGAAGAAAAAGTTTATTCAGAGCTTGGGCGCCTTACAAAGTTAAAAACAAAAAGGAAAGAGCAGGGCTCAAAAATACTGATTGCTGTTGCAGGTTGTGTTGCTCAAGCCGAGGGCCAGCAGATACTTGAGCGTGCGCCAACTGTGGATCTAGTATTTGGGCCGCAAACCTATCACCGATTGCCGTTTATGATCCAGAACATCATTGCAAGCGGCAAACGTATTGTCGATACAGATTTCCCTGTCGAAGATAAATTCGACTATCTTGTCGAGGGGAGGCAACATGGTGGCCCATCAAAATTCCTCACAATACAAGAGGGGTGTGACCGGTTCTGTACTTTTTGCGTTGTTCCGTACACCCGGGGTGCCGAGCAGTCTCGCTCAGCAATTTCAATTGCGAAGGAGGCTCGTCGTTTAGTGGCCGATGGTGCGCGTGAAATTACTCTTTTGGGACAGAATGTAAATGCTTGGCACGGAGAGTCCCCTTCTGGGGGAGAATGGAAGCTTGGTAGATTGATTTGTTATTTGGCCGAGATCGAGGGTATTGATCGTATTCGCTATACGACAAGTCACCCTAAGGATGTTGATGATGAGTTAATAGACGCTCATCGGGCAGTACCCCAGCTTATGCCTTTTCTTCATTTACCAGCGCAGTCTGGCTCCGATAAAATACTCGCAGCAATGAATAGGCGCCATAATGCCAAAGACTATTACTACACAGTAGAAAAGCTGCGTAAAGCACGTCCGGAAATCGCTCTTTCCTCCGACTTTATCGTTGGCTTCCCCGGTGAAGAGGACAAAGACTTCGCTAGAACCATAAAAATGGTCAATGAAGTTGGATACGCGCAGGCTTATTCCTTTAAGTATAGTGCCAGGCCTGGCACGCCAGCCGCGGACATTGTTGGTCAGGTTGAGGATAGTGTGGCGGCGGAGCGCCTTGCCGGCTTGCAGCAATTGTTGCGTGCACAGCAGGATGCTTTCCTCTCGGCGCAGAAGGGAAAAAAGCTCAAAGTTCTTTTCGAAAGACAGGGTAGACAAGTTGGGCAAATTTGGGGGCGATCTCCTTATATGCACCCGGTACACGCCCATGCCCCGGACAGCTTTTTGGGTAAAATTGCAGAGGTTCACATCGCGGGAGTTATGACAAATAGCCTTTCAGGCAAGGTAGATTTGGAAAAGAGAATTATCAGTAGTACGGCAGCCGCAGCGGGGAAATCTCTTTGAGCGAAAGTCCTCGAATAGCTGCAGAGAGTGCTCGCCAACTCTTTTTTGACGATAATAAACTACTTGTCTCGCTTTTTGGTGAATATGATAAGCATTTGGCGAGGATTGAAGAAGAACTTTGTGTCACGTTAATTAGCAAAGGAAACCGGGTAGCCGTAACTGGAAAAACTGATGCAGTGCGGACTGCTTGTGAAACATTGAATCAGCTTTACAAATTTTTGCAGCGAGGTGAGCATGTCGGTATGGCTGAGGTAGACGCAGCCTTACGTATGGCCCGTCATCCTAAGTTTCAAAGGGGTGCGGAAGGCCCTTCCATAATTACTAGACGACGACGCATCACTCCGCGTTCGCCGCTTCAGGCTCATTACATCAAGGCGATGACGAAATATGAGTTGGTTTTTGGGATCGGCCCCGCTGGCACCGGTAAAACTTATTTAGCCGTTTGTTTCGCTGTGGAACGTCTTTTGAGAGGGGAGGTAAAACGGATAGTTCTGTCTCGGCCGGCAGTGGAGGCCGGAGAGCACCTTGGGTTTTTGCCCGGTGATATGCGTGACAAGGTCGATCCCTATTTGCGACCAATATATGATGCACTTCATGACACGATGCCCTCGGATCAGATTATAAAGCGTATTGAGAATGGTGACATTGAGATAGCACCCTTGGCCTTCATGCGGGGACGCACACTATCTGACGCTTTCGTTATTCTTGATGAAGCGCAAAACACTTCACCAATTCAAATGAAGATGTTCCTTACACGGCTCGGTGAAAATAGTCGTATGGTAATAACAGGTGATCTTAGCCAAGTAGACCTGCCTTCTCGTCTACCCTCGGGATTATCCGATGCGGTCGAGACGCTAAAGCATTTTGATAAAGCTAGTTTTGTTGAATTTTCTGATGCTGATGTGGTTCGTCATCCACTAGTTGCAGGCGTTGTAAGGGCTTATGCCAAGCGTGAGTCGAATTTGAATATGAATTTAAAAGATGACTAATAACCTTGTTGTCGATATTAGCGTAGATCAAATGTCGGGGGAAACACCGTCGGAACAAGTTATAGCAGAGCTTTCGGCAGTTGCCCGCCGAGCATGGGCTAGCGTAAACTACACTATTCCTAAAGCAGAAATAAGTCTATTGATCACGGATGATGTACAAATACGCAAGTTGAATAAGCGCTATCGCGACATCGACCGGGCAACAAATGTACTTTCGTTTGTCTGTGATAATGATGCGACGCTAAGTGCGGGCGGGGCACCGGTTCTGGTGGGTGATGTTGTACTTGGTTGCGGTGTTATTGCGCGAGAGGCAACTGTACACGGAAAATCTTTTTCTGATCATATGTGTCATCTTGTTGTTCATGGAGTTCTCCACTTGGCTGGATATGATCATAAAAGCAGGGATGAAGCAGATGAAATGAGAGCGCTTGAAATTTCCATATTAGCCGAGGGCGGGATTGGCGATCCATATATCAATTGGATCGATGGGCAGTTATGACTGGTAAAAACATATCAAATGTGGATGGAAATGCACACTCTGGGTCCTACTGTGAAATAGGTTTTTTTGGCAGGATGTGGCGCTGGGTTCGTTCCATAAGGAACGGCCGGAATGGCTCGAATATACGCGAAACGTTTGAAGAACTGATCGAACAGCATGAAGAACGTGAGTTGCCGATTGATGATCGTGAACGTGCATTGCTTGAAAAAGTACTCACCATAGGAGAGTTGACAGTTAACGATGTGATGGTTCCGCGTGCTGACATTATAGCGGTTGAGCGACATATGCCACTTGATGAAATTGTTGGCTTGATGTCGGCTGAAGTACATTCCCGGTTGCCGGTGTATCGTAATACCCTCGACGATGCGATTGGTATGGTACATATTAAGGACGTTCTGGCGGCCACTAACGGTGAAAAAAACACGAAGCTCAGCGATATTGTTCGCTCGGTGCTGTTCGTTGCTCCCAGCATTCGCGTGCTCGACTTGTTACTGCAGATGAGGGTAGCCCGCACGCACATGGCTTTGGTTGTAGATGAATACGGGGGAATTGACGGGTTGGCAACCATTGAGGACCTTGTTGAGCAAATTGTAGGAAAAATCGAGGATGAACACGATGTTGACCAAGGCCCTAAGCTTAGGGCGCTCGATGACAAATCGGTCTTGGCTGATGCTCGAGTTACCCTTGAAGAATTTGAGGGCAGGGTTGGAGAATTTCTTACACTTGAAGATAGGGAGGATGACGTTGATACTTTAGGTGGGCTTGTCTTCAGAATTGCTGGGCGGGTGCCAGTTCGCGGTGAGATTATTAGACACGATAGTTCGGGGATCGAGTTTGAGGTTCGCGAAGCAGACCCTAGGCGTATCCGTCGGATCAAAATAAGCAATCTTGGGGCACGTTTCCTGAGCGATGAATGATTGTAATGCTAAACAAAGGTTTTCTGCCAACATTAGTCGATTTGCGGCCTATCTAGGCGATTCAAGAGGTTTGGTGCGTTACGGCACCGCATTTCTCACTGGTATTTCTGTCACCCTTTCGCTCCCTCCTTTTGAGTTCCTTCCCGCTTTTTATGCGGCGCTGCCCGTTTTTATTTGGTCAGTGTCTGGCAAGGTTAGGCCATGGTGCCTTTTTGCTACAGGGTGGTGGTTTGGGTTTGGCTATTTCGTCTCTGGTCTTTATTGGATTGGTAGCGCGATGTTAGTCGACGCAAGTAAAAACGCCTGGTTGATTCCCCTTGCATCGGTTGGTCTGCCCGCATTCCTCTCGCTATTCTTCGGTCTATCCGTATTGCCTGTTAGGTTTGGAAACGATCATTTCTCACGTGCGTTAATTTTAACAACTTCACTTGGGTTTGCTGAATGGACGCGTGGTAACTTTCTAACTGGATTCCCTTGGAATTTGCTCGGTCAGGCATGGGCTAGTCATGATACTTTGCTGCAGGGTGTGTCGTTAGTTGGGATATACGGCATGACGTTTTTTGCACTCCTGTCAGGATTTTTGTTGGCGGTTTTAGCGCAGGAGCTGTCAAAGGCCACATTAGCGATTTTCGCGGTTGCTCTGATGCTGCCCATTAGTTTTGCGACCTATGGAGCGATACGTTTAGCGCATGCGCCTGTTGTTGGTGCTGATTGGGTAGAGGGTGTCGGTATACGCTTGGTGCAAGGAGGTATCCCACAAAAGGAAAAATGGGATCGAAGGTATCTTGTGCGAAATTTCAAAAAACACATATTTCTTAGTAATCGTGACCGGCCAGACTGGATAAATTACGTAATATGGCCTGAAACTGCTAGTCCTTTCCCACTTGATAATAATGATGGGGCGCGTGCTGCCGCCTCAGCAATTGTTCCCAGAGAAGGAGCGTTGATAACGGGAATGATACGTCGTCAGGTAGGTTCAGAAAAGAAGATATGGAATTCAATTATCGCACTCGACGATAGGGCTAAAATTATTGCAAAATATGATAAGAGCCATCTAGTACCTTTCGGAGAGTATGTTCCGGGAAAGAAATGGCTATCGCTCAAAAAGGTTACAGAAGGGCGCCTCGATTATAGTGCTGGGCCAGGACCAAGCATCTGGCGTTTGGGGGTGCTGCCGCCTGTTAGTCCCCTGATCTGTTATGAGATAATTTTTTCTGGGACAGTTACTCCTGTAGATCAAAGGGCGGATTGGATTTTAGTTCTAACCAATGATGCCTGGTATGGAAATTCTTCTGGCCCGTATCAACACCTTTCTATCGCCAGAATTAGAGCTGCTGAGGAGGGACTAACAGTTGTTCGTGCAGCCAGCACGGGAATTTCAGCAGTTTTCGATGGTTATGGGCGTGAGTGGTCTCGGATCGAGCTCGATAAGACTGGGGTCTTGGACACGCGGCTCCCGAGTTCATCTAGAATTTATTCTTTTTGGGCGCAAAATTCACAAATTTCAACAATCATATTCACATCCTTGAGCTTCTTAGCTTTTTTAATGAGAAAGGGCGTAAAAAGGACATCTCCTCATCCCGGGATGAAAGCAAAGAAGAAGTGACCGTAAGTCGAATTGCGCGAAATTTTGTTTATAAAGCATACTCAAAATTGCGGACACATCGGCTTAGCGGAGTTTGAAGGCGAAGATTTCAAAAATCTTTAAAGTGTATTATCCATTGAAAGATCGGCGTTATGCTGCAGTCTATCTTTCGTTGATAATAAGAGGGCACAAGATTCTTTCAGATCGTTTCCGAAAAGGTTTAGCGCATTTGAGGTGTAAGATAGGTAAAAAGCTCTAGGAAGTACTCCATAACCTTGACATTGTATTTTGCTACATATGCAACAGCGTCTTGACGGGTAGCCCAAACATTGTCACAACCCAAATACCGTGACGTGTGTTCAACTTTAGCAATGACAGGTTGAGCACTCCGGCGTCATGAATATTGAAAGGTTGAAAAGGGGTATGAGTGTGCCACAAGGTGATTATCTGTTTACCAGCGAGTCTGTTTCTGAAGGGCATCCAGACAAAATCTGTGATCGAATATCTGACGAAATAGTAGACCTGTTTTTGAGCCAAGGCGAAACAATCCGCACGGGCGTGGAAACTCTAGTAACTACTAACCAAGTAGTGCTAGCGGGAGAAGTCCGGTCCCCACGTGATATAGAGCCTGAACAGATGGTTGAGCTGGCGCGAAAGGCAGTACGGGAAATTGGGTATGAGCAGCATAATTTTCACTGGAAAGAAATGGGTGTTCAATGTTTGATCCATAGCCAGTCCAGAGACATTGCAATGGGCGTGGATGCCTCGGGTAATAAGGATGAGGGTGCAGGCGATCAAGGTTTAATGTTTGGCTATGCTTGTCGCGAGACCCCAGAATTCATGCCAGCACCAATTCAATATTGTCATCAGATTTTGCGCCATATGGCTGAAGCACGTCGTGCCGGAAAAATTTCTGGTCTGGGTCCCGACTCTAAAAGCCAACTGACAGTAAAGTATGAGAATGGAAGGCCGGCGGGGTGCAGTTCAGTGGTCGTTTCCACTCAGCATGATGAGGATTTGAGTCAAGATGATGTCAGAGAAATCGTTCGTCCTTTTGTGGAAGAATGTCTTCCCAGTGGCTGGATGTGTAGTGATGACGAGTTTTATGTAAATCCCACCGGCCGATTTGTAATTGGTGGTCCGGACAGTGATGCGGGATTGACCGGGCGTAAAATCATCGTTGATACCTACGGCGGGGCTGCTCCTCACGGAGGAGGTGCATTTTCTGGAAAAGATCCCTCTAAAGTAGATCGTTCAGCTGCATACGGCGCTAGATATGTTGCAAAAAATGTTGTTGCTGCAGAGTTGGCTGACAAATGCGTTATACAGCTTGCGTACGCAATAGGGGTTGCAAAGCCGTTGGGTATCTATGTTGATACACTAGGAACCTCAAAGGTTGATGAGGGAAAGCTGGCCGCGGCAATCTCTGAAGTGATCGATTTGAGTCCGCGTGGTATTCGTGAGCGCCTTGTATTGAGCCGTCCAATCTATGCAAGAACCTCGGCTTACGGGCATTTTGGTCGCGCGCCCGATTCAGATGGCGGGTTCTCTTGGGAGCGCACAGACTTGGCTGATGACTTGAAGGCTGCACTTAGTTAATCGCTAGCTAAGGATGTTCGCATGGGGCCGAGAAGCACGCACCGTTTTTTTGGTCGCCGCTTTGGTCGTCCATTAAGCAATGCACGTAGAGAGCTTATCTCGAATGTACTGCCGGAAATGGAAATTACTTGTAAAGCTGCGGCCACCATTAATAAAATCTTTGACCCGTCAATAAAAAAACTTTGTTTAGAGATTGGCTTTGGTGCTGGTGAGCACCTAGCAGACATGGTTGTTAAAAAGCCAGAGGTAGGTTTTATTGGTTGCGAACCATTCGTTAATGGCGTGGCAGCATTGCTTGCTAGGACTCAGTCCAGAAATATACAGGTCCGCCCAAAAAATTTAAGAATCTTTCCCAACGATGCGCGACTTCTACTGCCTTATTTGCCTTCAGCGATTGTTGATCAAATTTATTTGCTGTTCCCAGATCCGTGGCCTAAAAAACGCCATCATAGGAGACGACTAATATGTTCGGAAAACTTAGACCAGTTATCCCGGCTTTTACGCCCTGGGGGTTTTTTTTATTTTGCAAGTGACCATATGGGCTATGTTCGTTGGACGCTGCAGCAGCTGTGTAAACACTCCGATTTCGATTGGCTCGCCGACGGCCCTGATGATTGGCGTTTTCGTTTCGAAGAATCAATCAAAACACGCTATGAAAGCAAGGCCCTTTCCTCGGGGGCTTCCTGCGTATACCTGACATTTCGACGACGATATTAAATTGCCTAGGCGTCAACTCTCTTATATTAAACTTGTGGAAATAGAAAAAAGGGCATATATATTATAGGTATCCAAGTGCAATAACATGATTATATCTATGTGCGCACGATAAAAATACAGGCAAGTGTTGGGTGGGCTCGTTCCCGCCCTTTTTCATGCACCACGCGAGAAAAGCTAAAATGTGCTTTAGGGGAATAGGATAATAAAATACGGTGTCTATAGAAAATCAATTGAAAGCCCTGGCAAAACCCAGCTTAAGTAACTTAGGGTATGAAATTGTCCGCGTGAGGCTAAGGGGCGGTTTTGGAAAGAGAGTATTACAAATCATGATAGATCGTTTTGACGAAACGCCTGTTTCTTTAGAAGATTGTGCGATCGTGAGTCGTCAACTTTCAGCCGTTCTCGATGTGGAGGATCCGATCAGTGGTAACTACAACCTTGAGATAAGCTCGCCCGGTATCGCTCGTCCTCTTGTGAAAGAGCGTGATTTCGAGAGATTTTTAGGATTCACAGCCAAAGTAGAATTAGAGAAAACCATACGAGGTCGTAAACGCTTCCGTGGTCGGTTAGTTGGTTGTGACAGGGGAATAGTTAGTATACAGACTGAGCAAGGTGAGGAAGAGTTACCTATTTCTGATATAGCTGCGGCAAGTTTGCTGCTATCCGACGACTTAATTGAGGAGCACAGAAAGAAAAGTGCAGAAATTAGCTTACATTAGGGCTTGAACAAAAGGGATATAGAAATGGAGACTGTAGGCGCGACGCCAATGCCAAGAGCCGAGTTACTGAATGTAGCCGATACGGTGGCAAGAGAAAAAGGCATAGAGCGCGAAGAAGTGCTCGAAGCGATGGAGCAGGCTATTCAGAAAGCAGGACGATCAAAATACGGTCAAGAAAATGATATTCGTGCGGAGATCGACCGGAAAAGCGGAGAAATAAGGCTTGCACGTTACATGGAGGTTGCAGAAGAGATCGAAAATGAGTCCACCCAACTGACGTTAGCTGAAGCCCAACGTCGGCAGTCTGACCTAAAATTGGGCGATTTTTTGATTGACCCGCTTCCCCCGATTGATTTTGGGCGGATCGCGGCGCAGACTGCAAAACAAGTGATTGTTCAACGCGTGAGAGAGGCGGAACGTGAGCAACAATTTGAGGAGTATAAGAACAGGGTTGAGGAAATTGTTAACGGTCTCGTTAAACGTGAAGATTTTGGTAACGTTACCGTAGACCTAGGCCGGGGTGAGGCCGTAATACGTCGCGAAGAGTTGTTGCCGAGGGAAAAATACAGGCGCGGCGACAGGGTCCGGGGTTACATCTATGACGTTCGGAGAGAACAGCGGGGCCCACAAATCTTCATGTCACGTACGCACCCTCAATTCATGGCCAAGTTATTTGGTCAAGAGGTGCCGGAAATTTATGATGGAATCATTGAAATCCGATCTGTCGCTCGTGATCCGGGAAGTCGCGCTAAAATAGCAGTGATATCGCATGATAGTAGTATAGATCCGGTAGGCGCCTGCGTTGGCATGAGAGGTAGCCGAGTACAAGCAGTAGTGGCTGAGCTGCAGGGCGAGAAAATTGACATAATTCCGTGGTCCCAAGATCCGGCAACCTTTGTCGTGAATGCATTGGCACCCGCTGAAGTGGCCAAAGTAGTGCTTGATGAGGATGCGCAGAAAATTGAGGTGGTGGTTCCAGATGAACAACTTAGTCTTGCGATTGGTCGGCGCGGGCAAAATGTGCGACTTGCGTCTTCTCTGACTGGCTGGGAGATCGATATACTTACGGAGGAAGCAGAGTCTGAACGGCGACAGGCGGAAGTACAGCAACGAAGCCAAACATTCATTGATGCTTTGGATGTAGACGATGTCATTGCTCAATTTTTAGTTTCAGAGGGTTTTACCAGCGTTGAGGAAGTCGCATATGTTCCAGAGGAAGAGTTAACCTCGATTGAGGGTTTTGACGCGGAGGTAGCAGAAGAGCTCCGTCTCAGGGCGCGCAATTACTTGACTCTGGAGACTGAACGTTTAGCAACACGCGTGTCAGAGCTAGCCATTGATGATAATTTGAAAACACTTGATGGGCTTACGCTTGAGATGGTTGTTACTCTTGGCGAGAGCGAGATCAAAACTCTTGAAGATTTTGCAGACCTTGCCAGTGATGAACTTATAGGTGCCGACGATGGGATATTGCGCGAATATGGCGTTAAGCCAGCCGTTGCAAATGAATTAATCCTGCGCGCTCGGGTCGCGGCTGGTTGGATTTCTCAAGAGGACATGGCAAGTGCCTTAGTTCTAGAGGAGAACGGAAACGATGGGATGGAGGTGAATAGTGCTCCGGAAGCAGAGTTTTCGGCTGTAGTATCCCAAAAGAAGTCTGATACGCAGAGTGGGTAGGTTTTTGGAATAAATACAATGATTGCCTTTACCGAAACCCTAAACACGGCTAAGCCATTACGGCGTTGCATAGTCAGTGGCAAGTCACTAACCAAAGAGGCATTGGTTAGGTTCGTTGTAGGGCCTAATAGTAGTGTAGTGCCAGATATAAAATGCAAATTGGGTGGCCGTGGAATGTGGGTTGGCATAAAGCGAGGGCTTTTGGAAGAAGCCATCCAACAGAATCTCTTTAGGCGAGCGGCAAAGACGAATGTTAAGGTTAGGTGTGATCTAGTGGAATTAGTGGATCAACAGCTTTGTGAGCGTGTGCTAAATGGTTTATCCTTAGCAAAAAAGGCAGGACAGGCTGTATGTGGGTATACCAAAGTGTCATTGGCATTAAAAAAAAGGTGCGCTTTACTTTTGGTTGCGCGTGATGCTTCTGTAAATGCGCGTTCAAAAGTTTTTGCATTGGCGCAAAATGTTGACTGTTTGCGGGTACTAACTTCAAATGAGTTAGGAGCTGCGTTTTCAAAGCCTAAGGCAGTTCAGGCGGCGGTGTCTGTGGGTGGGCTTGCAGAATTAATAAAAATTGACGGTCGCCGGTTAGCGGAATTTCGTAACAAGGGTTCTCTTGACGAGGGTAGGCATGACGCAAAAATCTGAACAGGAAGGCAAGCTCAGCCTGAGCCGACCCGGGAGGCTAGAGCTGAAAAAAACTGTAGAAACCGGCCAAGTACGCCAAAGTTTCAGTCATGGCCGATCAAAATCGGTGATGGTTGAAGTTAAGAAGAAGCGCACATTTGGTCGCGACTCTGCGGGCCGCATGCGGGCGGTTGCTGAAGAACAACAATCAGCTAAAGTGGAGACACTAGAGGCGGATGCAGGTCTAGATAATTTGACCGCTGAAGAGCGTTCAGCGCGGCTTCGGGCTGTTCACGGTGCCGCCGAGGAATCTGATAAACGGCGCACAGCCGAACTCGAAGACGAGCGTCGAAAAATCGAAGAGGAAAACAAGCGGCGTGCGCAAGAGGAAGAGGAGGCTCGTCGCCGAGCTGAGGACAATGCCAAGAAAAAAGCGGAAGAAGAAGCGCGGAATAAAGCTGCGGAAAAAGACCTACAACAAACTGTTGCCGAGGCTGAGCTAAACGCAAAGAGGGCAGAGAATAGAGAGCCTGATGCTACTAAGGCTCAGCGAAGAACTAAACCTGAAACAAAAAGGCCACGACGGTCTAAGGATGAGCCGCGTCGCCGCATGCAAGGAAAACTGACGATTGGTGATGCATTGCGGCAGGCGGAAGATGGAGACGATGGCCGCGTGCGGAGCTTAGCGGCAATGCGGCGGGCAAAGGAGCGTGAGAAAAAACGGCAGAGAGCAGAATTACAAAAGGGTGAACTTCAGGTTAAGGTTCGTGAGGTAATAATCCCTGAGACTATAACTGTCTCTGACCTAGCCAACCGAATGGCAACAAGAGCGGCGGATGTAGTCAAGATTCTCATGAATATGGGAGTAATGGCGGCAGCAAATCAGACGGTCGACGCAGACACTGCAGAACTTGTTGTTAATGAACTCGGTCATAAAGTTAAGAGAGTTTCTGAGGCAGATGTTGAGATTGGACTTGAAGGCAACGAGGATCTAGAGACGGACTTGGAGGATCGCGCACCAGTTGTTACTGTGATGGGCCATGTGGACCACGGCAAGACATCTCTATTAGATGTGATGCGTGCAAGTGATGTGGCCGGTGGTGAGGCTGGGGGTATCACTCAACACATAGGAGCTTACCGAGTTAACACTCCTGCTGGTGCAACAATAACTTTTCTCGATACTCCGGGGCATGAAGCCTTCACAGAAATGCGTGCGCGTGGCGCCAGTGTAACCGACATTGTTATTTTAGTGGTTGCTGCTGATGATGGTGTGCAGCCCCAGACTGCTGAAGCTATTGCTCATGCAAAAGCGGCACAGGTACCCATAATAGTTGCGATCAATAAAATTGATGCAGCTGGGGCTGATGTGGCTAAAGTCCGAAATGAATTATTGAACCACGAGGTAGTTGTGGAATCTTTGGGTGGGGATGTTTTAGACGTTGAAGTGTCAGCCAAGGAAAAAACTAATATCGAGAAGCTTGAAGAAGCAATCCTCCTGCAATCAGAGATACTGGAATTGAAAGCAAATCCCAGCCGCCCCGCACAGGGGGTTGTGGTTGAGGCAAAAATGGAACAAGGGCGTGGTTCCGTTGCAACCGTGCTCGTAGAACGAGGCACCCTGCGGACTGGCGATATTTTTGTGGCTGGAACCGAATGGGGTCGCGTGCGTGCAATGATCGATGACCATGGTGATACAGTTGAGAACGCGGGTCCAGCTTACCCCGTAGAAGTTTTGGGGCTGCAAGGGACACCATCGGCAGGTGATATTATTCATGTGGTTGGGGACGAGGCGAGAGCCCGTGAGATTGCAGAATATAGAACTCGTCAGTTAAGGCAAACCGCAATGGCCGCTGGAACACGCGGTACATTGGAGCAGATGTTTGACAAGATCAAAACCGGTGAAAGTGGTGAATTGGCAATACTGATCAAGACTGACGTGCAAGGATCACTTGAGGCAATAAAAAGCTCATTGCAAAAATTCGAAACAGATGAAGTTAAGGTTCATCTGTTGCACAGTGGTGTTGGTGGTATAACAGAATCTGATGTCATACTCGCCCGTGCGTCGGAAGGGATCATCATCGGATTTAATGTGCGCGCCAACCCTCAGGCCCGTGAATTAGCAAAGCGCGATAACGTTGACATTCGCTATTATTCAATAATCTATGATGTCATTGATGATATGAAACAGTTGCTTAGTGGCTTGTTGGCTCCGGAAAAACGAGAAAAGCAGCTTGGATATGCTGAAATACGGCAGATCTTTGGCATTTCCAAGGTCGGTAAGATTGGCGGATGTATGATCACTGAAGGTGAGGTTAAGCGTGGGGCTAGGGTGCGACTACTTCGCGATAATGTGGTTATACACGAAGGAAGCCTAAAAACGCTTCGCCGTTTTAAGGAAGACGTGCGTGAAGTTCAGCAAGGCTATGAATGTGGTATGGCCTTTGAGAGCTATGATGACCTTAAGGAAGGCGATATAGTCGAGTGCTACGAGGTCGAGGAAATAAGCAGGTCCCTTTGACGTTAAAAAAGTGCAAAAAATACTCCGTCTTTCTTTTCATTTGGTAATTTAAAATGGCTAAGAAAAAAAAACGGTCGGTACGCCAATTAAGGGTTGGGGAGCAGCTGCGTCACGTGTTAGCCGAGCTGTTCACTAACGGAGACTTACGTGACCCTGATCTAGCAGGAAGGTCAATAACAGTCTGTGAAGTTCAGGTAAGTGCCGATATGCGCAACGCAACGGTTTATGTGGTGCCTCTCGGGGGTTCTGATAAAAAACTAGTCGTTGGCGCATTGGGCAGAGCGTCATCGTTTTTGCGCAGTGAGGTTGGGCGCAGAGTGCGACTTAAGTATCTTCCTAAGTTAACTTTTGTAAGTGACTATTCCTTTGATAACGCGAGTGAAATCAACAGGCTTTTGGCAGATCCCGGCGTTATTCGGGATTTGGCTCCCTAAAGACATTAGGACAAACAAAAAATGGGACGGCGCAACCGAAAAGGTGATCCGGTACATGGCTGGTTTGTAATAGATAAGCCTGAAGGGATTACCTCAACTAAAACAGTGGCAATTATTAAGAAATTGGCTAACGCGACGAAAGCGGGCCACAGTGGCACCTTAGACCCCCTTGCAACGGGGATCCTCCCGATTGCATTAGGTGAAGCTACAAAGACGGTGCCTTATATTGTAAACAGAAAAAAAGAATACGAGTTTACAGTGGAATGGGGCAAAGCAAGTTCTACTGATGATAGTGAGGGATTTATAACCGCGACATCGGATATCCGCCCAGACCGTAAGGCAATTGAAAGTCTAATACCTACATTTACAGGTCTAATTGAACAAATACCACCAGCGTTTTCTGCAATAAAAGTAGGAGGTGAGAGGGCCTATAATCTTGCTAGAAAGGGGAAGACTTTTGATATTCCATCTAGAAACATACGTATCTATGAGTTAGCCCTGCTAGATATGCTGGATGTTGACCACGCACTTTTTCGAGTAGTCTCTGGCGCCGGAGCTTACATGCGTGCTCTAGCACGTGATCTGGCCGTTGCACTGGGAACGGTCGGGCATTTGACCCAACTGCGTCGGACCAGAGTAGGACCTTTTTCACTCGATAATGGAATTTCACTGGACGAATTGAAAGAATTTGGGCACATTGCCGCGGTTTTGAAGTATCTTCTTCCTGTGGAGGCTGCGCTGGACGACATCCCGGCGTTGGCCTTGACAGAAACTGAAGCCTCAAAATTGCGTCACGGTCAAACTGTGACATTACTGCGGAAGGGAGACATAGAGCGGGTTACCGATTTAAGCGACGGAGCCACCGTTTTGGCCACCGATCAGGGGAAGCCGTTGGCGCTGGCTAAAGTCAGCGCCGGGAAAATGCGACCTTTCAAAGTGATCAATCTATAAAAAAGGAGAATATGATGTCGATTGGATTGGAACGGAAAAAAGAGCTCATAGCTGAGTTTGCAATCAAAGCAGGTGATACCGGTTCAGCTGATGTGCAAATAGCGGTATTAACCGAGCGTATTCGCAATCTCACCCAGCATATGCAGTCGCACAAAAAGGATTTTCACTCTCGCCGTGGATTATTAATGATGGTGGGTCAACGAAGGCGTCTTCTAGATTATGTGAAGCGTAAAGACGTGAGCCGCTACGAATCTCTTCTCAAACGGCTTGATTTACGTCGCTGAGGAGTTATTAACGACCCTCCTCACAGGCAAAATAGGGTTTGTCTTTGTCTGACCTAGCCGAGTGAGAAAATCTCAGAGTCGAGAATGATCAGTTGAGGCCAACTAGGCATGGTCTCTTTATTTAATGCCGTTGCACACCGGGGTTGAACAACGCAATTTTAGCGGTAAGTATGTGAAGGAAATAGAGATGTTTGATGTTACAAAGAAAGAAATAGAATGGGGCGGCCGCCCTTTGGTATTGGAGGCGGGGAAAATAGCACGTCAGGCTGATGGTGCTGTAATGACAACTTATGGTGGGACCCAAGTGTTATGCACCGCTGTTGCCGCAAAAAACCCACGTCAAGGAGTCGATTTCTTTCCTCTAACTGTTAATTATCAGGAAAAAGCCTTTGCGGCTGGTAAAATACCGGGAGGTTTTTTTAAGCGTGAGGGACGACCCAGTGAAAAGGAAACGCTCACCTCGCGTTTAATAGATCGCCCAATAAGACCATTATTTCCTAAAGGGTTCCGAAATGAAACCCAAATCATCTGCACCGTATTAGCACACGACATGGAAAATGATCCTGACATAGTTTCCCTAATAGGTGCGTCAGCTGCACTAACAATATCGGGTGTGCCGTTCTTCGGGCCTCTTGGTGCTTGCCGGGTTGGATACCAAGACGGAGAGTTTATCCTGAATCCTCGTCTAGGCGAGATGGAAGACACTGATTTAGATCTTGTGGTCGCAGGCACGCGTGAGGGTGTTTTAATGGTAGAGAGCCAGGCCAGAGAATTATCAGAAGAAGTGATGCTTGGGTCGGTAATGTTCGGTCACGAACAGTTCCAGCCGGTTATAGATGCAATCATATCCATGGCCGAATCTTCAGCGAAAGAGCCATGGGATTTGCCCAAGGCTCCGGAGGGACAAGATGAGGTTTTGAAAATACTTAAAGATCGCGCAGAAAAGCCGCTTCGTCGTGCTTACGAAATAAAATCTAAACAAGATCGCATGGAGTCAATAACTGAACTCAAGCATAGCGTCCTTGATCAGCTTGAGACCGAGGAGCAGGATATAGAGCTTGCGGCATCTATTTTTAAAGACCTAGAAAAGGATGTGGTTCGCGGCAATATTTTAGAAACAGGGCAGCGTATCGATGGACGCGATACTTCATCGGTCCGCCCTATTGAGTGTGAGGTGGGTGTCTTAGAGCGAAGCCATGGGTCATCCCTGTTTACCCGTGGTGAAACGCAGGCTTTCGTTATTACAACGCTTGGTACCGGCCAGGATGAACAAATCATTGATGCTATAGAGGGTGAATATCGCCGCCGCTTTATGCTCCACTATAACTTTCCTCCATACTCGGTAGGGGAAGCCGGGCGCGTTGGTTCTCCTGGGCGACGTGAGATCGGACACGGAAAACTCGCGTGGCGTGCAATTAGGCCACTGATGCCAGAGCATGAGGACTTCCCCTATACTGTTAGGGTCGTTTCTGAGATCACAGAAAGTAACGGCTCTTCGTCAATGGCGACAGTGTGCGGTACGTCCATGTCTCTCATGGATGCTGGTGTTCCGATGAAGCGGCCATGCGCTGGTATCGCTATGGGGCTCATAAAGGAAGGGGAAAAGTTTGCAGTCCTGTCGGATATTTTAGGTGATGAGGATCACTTGGGTGATATGGATTTCAAGGTTGCTGGCACCGAAGAGGGGGTAACGGCCCTGCAGATGGATATCAAGATTACATCCATCACAGAAGAGATAATGCAGGTTGCCTTGGACCAAGCGAGAGACGGAAGATTGCATATACTTGCTGAAATGAAGGACGCAATAACTTCAGCTCGTGAAGATGTATCACAGAATGCACCTCGAATTACCACCTTCCAGATTGCGCGTGAGAAGATTCGTGACGTCATAGGCACTGGAGGGAAAGTCATTCGTGAAATTTGTGAGACCACGGGAGCAAAAGTGGACATCGAAGACGATGGAACGATCAAGGTAGCTTCGGTTGACAATGAGGCTGGGGAGAGGGCTATTGCGTGGATCCAGTCGATAGTAGCTGAGCCAGAAGTTGGCAAGGTATATGAAGGGAAGGTTGTAAAGATTGTTGATTTTGGTGCATTTGTGAATTTCCTTGGCTCTAAGGATGGGTTAGTTCATATATCGGAATTAGCTAATGAACGTGTTCCGTCCGTTAGTGATGTGGTATCAGAGGGTCAGGAAGTGAAAGTCCTAGTTTTAGCGGTCGACGATCGTGGCAAGGTTAAATTATCAATGAGAGCAGTCGATCAAAGCACCGGTGAAGAAGTGCCAGTAGAGCGCAAAGATCGAGAACCTCGCCGGGAGCGCCGGCCCCGCAATAAAAATGACTAATATGTAAGCCCGAATTTCATTTGTAGAGAGCACATTGCTAGCTGCGAATGCAAACAACTCGAGGTGTTGGGTGTCAAGGGCAGTTGTCGGCTAAATTCACCATGCCTATTACATTATATCCAGCATCCACATAATGGGTCTCTCCTGTTACACCGGTTGACATGTTTGAGAAAAGATAGAGTGCGGCGCCTCCAACATCGCTCATATCAATGTTGCGTTTCAGTGGTGCATGTTCTCCCTGCCACCGATAAACTGTGCGCGCACTCGCTATTGCAGAACCTGCAAGAGTTCTCATAGGACCAGCGGAGATCGCATTAACTCTTATTCCATTACCCCCAAGGTCGACGGCTAAATACTTCACGCTCGCTTCTAAAGCCGCTTTTGCGACGCCCATGACATTGTAGTTTGGCATTACACGCTCTGAGCCTGAGTACGTGAGCGTTACCAAGCTTCCTCCATCTTTCATCAATGGAGAAGCGCGAAGTGCTACTGCAGAAAATGAGTAACATGAAATATCCATGGTTGATCTAAAATTCGTTCTAGTTGTGTTAACATATCGGCCCTTCAGTTCTTCTTTGTCGGAATAGGCAATTGCATGAAGTAAAAAATCGAGCTTTCCCCAACGTGACTCAACTTCAGTAAAGACAGAATCAAGGCTTTCATCATTTGTAACGTCACAAGGCAATACTATGTCAGAGCCAACTGATGCAGCGAGTGGCTTAACGCGTCGTGCAAACGCTTCTGACTGAAAGGTAAAGGCTAACTCGGCACCGGCCGCATGTAAGATTGAGGATATGCCCCACGCTATTGAGTGATCATTCGCGACTCCCATTATGAGGCCGCGTTTTCCGGATAGTAACTTGGCAGTTCCCATTACTGAGTAACTCCGGGAATGTATGAGGGTTAATTTTGTAGTCCTGCTCTAACCGTTGTAACGTTTGAACACTAAGCTTGCATTAGTGCCACCAAAACCAAAACTGTTAGAGACCACGCAGTCAAGGTCAATGTTGTCAATTCGTTCTCGGGTAATTGGCAAACCTTCAGCGCCGGGATCTAGGTTCTCAATATTTGCTGAAGCTGAAATAAAGCGATGTTCCATCATGAGGACAGAATAAATCGATTCGTGAACTCCCGTTGCCCCTAGTGAATGGCCGGTTAAAGATTTTGTTGAGCTAATAGTAGGCATATGATCCCCAAACACGGTTTTCAATGCTTCTAACTCTTTAATGTCACCAACTGGCGTCGAAGTGCCATGGGCATTAACATAATTTACCGGAATATTAAGCCCGCTGGTAGCATTTTTCATGCAGCGTGCTGCACCTTCACCCGATGGTTGAACCATATCGTAACCATCTGATGTGGCACCGTAACCCACTAATTCCGCATAAATATGAGCGCCGCGTGCTTTCGCATGCTCGAGTTCTTCCAGCACAATCACCCCACCACCCCCAGCAATCACGAATCCGTCACGATCGACATCATAGGGTCGGCTAGCTTTTTCTGGTGTCTCGTTGTAGCTGGAAGAGAGAGCGGGCATAGCGTCAAATAGTGAGGTCATTGTCCAATCTAACTCTTCTCCTCCACCGGCTAGCATTATATTTTGCTTTCCCCATTGGATAAGCTCACTGGCATTTCCAATGCAGTGGGCGCTAGTTGCACAGGCGGAACTTATTGAATAATTAACTCCCCTGATTTTGAAAGGTGTAGCAAGAGTTGCAGAATTTGTGCTGGACATAGTACGAGGGACCATGTACGGGCCAATGCGTTTTGGTCCACGTTCACGAGCTGTATCCCACGCAAGCAATAGATTCTTGGTTGATGGTCCACCCGACCCCATAATCATACCGGTTTTTTCACTAGAAACTTCATTTTCTTCCAAGCCGGCATCCGCAATTGCCTCTTCCATTGCGATGTAATTGTATGCAGCGCCATCGCCCATGAAACGGAGAATTTTCCTGTCTACGTGTTTTTCAATATCTATTTTGACCGAGCCATGTACATGGCTACGGAGACCCCGTTCCTCATATTCTTCACAATACTCTATGCCTGACCTGCCCTGTTTAAGAGAATCTAGCACTTCACCTTTGTTATTGCCGATGCTTGAGACTATGCCTAAGCCGGTTATTGCAACGCGTCGCATGTGCACTCCTAGAAGATCGCGTGTTTATGTTGTCTCTTGAGGTGTAAACAGTCCAACTCGCATATCTTTTACTTCATAGATTGGTTCCCCATCCGCTTTGAGAACGCCATCCGCTATACCCATCACTAACCTGCGCATAATTACACGCTTCATATTAATGTGATACGTAATTTTTTTAACAGTTTTTAAAACTTGGCCTGTAAATTTAACTTCGCCAACACCAAGCGCCCGGCCTTTCCCAGGGCCATCTTTCCAGCCGAGGAAGAAACCAACTAACTGCCACATTGCATCAAGTCCAAGACAACCTGGCATCACTGGGTCTCCCTCAAAATGGCAACTAAAAAACCAAAGGTCTGGCTCGATATCAAGTTCGGCTACGATTTCTCCTTTGCCGAAGTTTCCTCCATCATCAGAGATGTGCGTAATACGGTCAATCATTAACATAGGGGGTAACGGCAACTGCGCGTTGCCGGGACCGAAAAGTCGCCCGTGAGCGCATTCGATTAAATCTTCGAAGCTGTAGCTAGACTGTTTCTTTAAATTCAAAACCAAACACCGACCTTTTATCGTCTCAAGTTTCTACCAATATCTCACGTGTGAAAATAACTCAATGTAAACCTGCGTTTGCTTACTAAAGACGAGCAATTTTTCATATATCGAGGTTTTCAACGCTCAGAGCATTGGATTGGATAAATTCGCGCCGAGGTTCAACCAAATCGCCCATGAGCGTGGAGAATACTTCAGAAGCATCATCAGCGTGATCAACCTTCACTTGCAAAAGAATTCTTGCATTGACATCCATTGTAGTCTCCCACAGTTGTTCCGGATTCATTTCACCGAGTCCTTTGTAGCGCTGAAAACTGAGCCCCTTTCTCCCTATGTTTGTCAAGTATTCAATTAAAGTTGAGGGCCCCTCAATTCTTTGCTCACCAGTTTTTGTCTTCAACACTAAAAATTTGCTGTAGGTGCTTTGCATCGTGCCGGCCATTGCATCAAGTGTTCTTGCGTCACGACTGCGTATTAAATCACCATCTATCACATATTTTTGAAGAATACCGCGCAATGTTCGCTGAAACAATAGGCCCCCATTCTCACTAGGCTCGCCGCTCCAACCTTTTTCAAGAGGATCAGCTAATGCATCGAGACGTGTTGCTACATAATTTGCCGCTTCACTGGCACTCTTCTCATCGTTCAATATAGAGGGACTAAGTGCACCTGCTACGGCGGACTGCTCAACAACAGAATGGTTGCCAACTTTTCGTTGAATATTATTAATATGATTGCGTGCGATCCGGGCGTCCTCTATTAGAGACCAAAGGTCCTCACCAGCAACTTGGCTGCCGTCTTGAAACGCTAAAGTTACATCCCCGACACAGTCGCGTAGAAGATAGTCCTCCATTGCTCGATCATCTTTCAAATAAACCTCTGAACTCCCGCGTCTAATTCTATATAACGGGGGTTGAGCTATGTATAGATACCCACGTTCAATTAACTCCGGCATTTGACGATAAAATAGCGTCAACAGTAATGTCCTAATATGGCTACCATCAACATCGGCGTCTGTCATGATAATGATTTTTTGATACCGTACCTTGTCTGGGTCAAAGTCTTCAGCACCGATACCTGTTCCAAGTGCTGCAATTAGCGTCCCAATTTCAGCAGAACCAATCATCTTGTCAAAACGTGCCCGTTCGACATTGAGTATTTTCCCGCGAAGCGGCAGTATAGCTTGAAAGCGGCGTTCGCGCGCCTGCTTCGCAGACCCTCCGGCGGAGTCTCCTTCGACAATAAATAGTTCACATTCCTTTGGGTCGCGAGATTGGCAATCAGCAAGTTTGCCGGGAAGGTTAGCAATATCAAGAGCGCCCTTGCGGCGCGTTAATTCACGAGCCTTTCGAGCTGCTTCACGTGCCGCCGCTGCTTCGAAGACTTTTTGGACAACTTTTTTAGCCTCGGCTGGATGTTCCTCAAACCATTGATTAAGCCTGTCATTCATTATCGACTCAACAACCGGGCGTACTTCTGAGGAGACTAATTTATCTTTGGTTTGACTAGAGAATTTAGGGTCAGGTACTTTAACAGACAGAACACATGTCAAGCCTTCGCGAGAATCGTCACCTGTGACCGCTATTTTTTCACGTTTTGCGATTCCAGAAGTATTGGCGTACCCATTCACTTGGCGCGTGAGGGCTGCACGAAATCCTGCCAGATGGGTTCCACCATCTCGCTGAGGAATATTGTTGGTAAAGCATAATGTCTTTTCATGGTAGCTATCATTCCATTGCATTGACAACGTTACTATAATGCCATCTTTTTCACCTTTAATGTCGATAGGTGTTTCCAGCAAGGCACTCTTATTGCGGTCTAGGTACTCAACGAACGCCGCGATCCCGCCTTCATAGGCCATATCAACTATTTTTGGCTCTGGATTTCGAGCGTCCGTTAGTACAATTTGAACTCCTGTGTTTAGGAAGGCGAGCTCACGTAGTCTATGCTCAAGGGTTTGGAAATTAAATTCGGTTTGAGTGAATGTTTTTGTTGATGGCATAAATGTCACAATTGTGCCCGTTTCTTCGACCGTCTCCTCCGTTGTCTTTAAGGGTGCTGTGGAATCTCCATGCTCGAATGAGATCTTATGCACTTTACCATCTCTTTTTATGGTAAGTGTGAGGTTTGAAGACAGAGCATTTACTACAGAAACTCCGACTCCATGCAAACCACCTGAGACCTTGTAAGAATTTTGGTCGAACTTTCCGCCTGCATGGAGCTGGGTCATTATAACTTCGGCCGCCGAAATACCCTCCTCTTCGTGTATGTCGACAGGGATACCGCGACCGTTATCCGTAACGCTTACTGAGCCGTCTCCATTTAAAACCACTTCAATTCTATTGCAATGGCCTGCCATTGCCTCATCGATTGCATTGTCGACTACTTCGAATACCATGTGGTGAAGTCCTGTGCCATCATCGGTATCCCCAATATACATGCCAGGCCGTTTGCGTACGGCATCAAGCCCGCGCAGAACTTTTATTGAATCTGCACCATAATCATTACCCTCTCCGTCAGTGCTTTCATTGGGTACTTTATCATTCATTTTATCCTCATTCCCAGTCGAGATTAGACTGTTGATATGCTTGCAAATTCTTTGAATTTAGCGTCGGAGACTG
Organism: Pseudomonadota bacterium; assembly: GCA_036339585.1. NCBI lineage: Bacteria > Pseudomonadati > Pseudomonadota > Pseudomonadota bacterium. The sequence continues at coordinate 308,628 of JAYZAS010000004.1, read as the reverse complement.
AAACGTATTGTGCATTATTACCAAACGACTCAAAAAAAGCTAAGTCCGTACCAGTAAGCCATGCTTGAGCGCCTAAGTTATATATTTCATCAAAAAGCGCTTTCCGCCTCTTTGCGTCTAAATGTGCAGCAACCTCGTCTAGCAACAAAAGAGGTATACGATTTCGCTCCCTCGCGTGTAAGCGCGTATTAGCCAAGACAATAGCGATTAGCAAAGCCTTTTGTTCACCTGTAGAACACTGAACAGCTGGCAGACCTTTTGCAACGTGAACAACAATAAAATCGCTGCGATGGGGGCCGAGTTCGGTTTTCCCGCACTCTCCATCGCGTCTTCTGTTTTTTTTCAGTTCAACAGCAAATCGTTGTTCTGCCTCAAGAGCCGGCACATTGTTGAGCCAATCTTCAATCAAACCTACAGCAGTAACACCAGCAACCGGGAAACATCCTGAGGTATAAAGTGAAGCCTTATCAAGGCGGGCCGCAAGTTCACGACGTGCCGCCGCTATTGCCACTCCGCGTTCAGCCATACTTTGCTCAAGCTTATCAAGCCAAATACCATCTCCTGTATTGCTTCGAAGAAGACCCATCCTCTCCCGCATAGCATGATTGTAGGCGTTAACTCGTCCGGCATGTGCTGTATCAAAGCCAAATGCTAGTCGATCAAAAAATCGCCTTCTCCCCGCAGCGCCCTCAACAAATAATCTATCCATCTGAGGGGTAAGCCAGACTGCATCAACATACTCGGCAAGAGCATTTTGACTCCCGGTGTCGGTTCCATTTATTCGGACGATGCGCCGACTTCCAACCGTTTTATTGCGGCCTGTTCCTATTTGTATCGGCCCCATAGGTGTCTCTATTAAGGCAGCAATCCCCCATTCGGATGTACTTGAATTACCGAGCTCATGGCGTCGGTCCATGTCTTCAATTCGTGCCCGCCTCAGCCCGCGCCCCGGGGCCAACAATGATATTGCTTCGAGAAGATTTGTTTTGCCCGCTCCATTCGGACCTGTTAGCACCACGCTTCGCGCATCAACTTTTAAACTAACGTGATCGTAGCAACGAAAATTAGTGAGGGTTATTTTTTGCAATACGACTCTTGCAGTTGGGTCACCCGGCATGGCTACTTCAGCACAACTGCTATCGCGATTTTAGACAATATTCCTATTAGCCCCATTCTTCACCTACACACGCATCGGCATCAAGACATACAGTGAGGTAGGATCGTCAGTATCACGTACAATTGTAGGAGAAGCCGAGTCTGCCATTACAAATTGGGCCATATTACCTTCTATCTGCTGTGCAATATCTAATAAATACCTAGCATTAAATCCAATTTCTATAGGCCCCTGGGAATAATCGACTTCTATTTCTTCTGACGCCGTGCCGCTCTCGGGGCTTGATGCCGAAAGAACGATAGTGCCAGCGTCCACCGATAATTTAATAGCTCGTGACTTGTCAGTCGAGATTGTTGCCACTCTATCCACGGCAGCTGCGAAGTCTTCACAGTTTACTTCCAGCGTTTTGTCATTGCCGTCGGGGATCACGCGATCGTAATCGGGGAAGGTGCCATCAATAAGTTTGGAGCTTAACACCACATTATCGAAGCTGAAGCGAATTTTAGTGTCAGATAGCGCTATTTCAACGTCATCCTCAGTTTCGTCAATTAGTTTTCGGAGCTCATTTATTGCCTTGCGGGGTACAATTATTCCCGGCATGTCGCTTGCGCCATTTGGCAGCGGCATTTCCACTCTCGCGAGACGATGACCATCGGTCGCTACAACACGTAGAACGGGGATGCCATTGGCCTCAGCTTTATGAACGTATAAGCCATTTAGGTAATAACGTGTTTCCTCGGTAGATATTGCAAACCGAGTTCGATCTATAAGCATCCTTAACTCGTCTGCGGGTAACTTAAAAACGGCTGGTAGATCGCCGTCAGACATTTGTGGAAAGTCTGCTGTTGGTAGGGTTTGCAGGGTAAATCGTGATCTTCCAGATGTAAGAATTAAGCGATCTTCTTCACCATTTGCATCCAAGCCTATTTGTGCACCTTCGGGCAATTTCCGAACTATGTCGTAAAGCGTGTGTGCCGGTGCGGTAGTCGAGCCGCCACTGTCTGGTGCGGCATCGACAGTCTCGACAATAGCAAGATCCATATCCGTTGCGGTCATTGCTAGCCGATTCTCGTGAACATTGAAATGTACATTTGAGAGAATGGGGATTGTATTGCGTCGTTCTACGACACTTTGCACGTGATTCAGTGATCGCAGCAATGCTGCGCGTTCAATCGTCAGTTTCATCGTGTTTCCCATTTTTTATCGAAATAATTCATATTGTAAAAATGTGCTTTTCGAATCTAACTTCGAGGCGCGTCGCTATACCTCAAAACGCCTCTTTCATAGTAAAATGATTTATAGCATAGGAATAACGCGCCTGCAGCAATTTTCAAAGCTAAGGATTACAGCAAGAGAGACCTATCTATATGTTTTATATATATAAGTTACCATAGCGATTCGGACCTCTAGAATGCCTGCAAATTGCAACATTTTAGCCCTCTAGCATGCGCCGTAACAACTCGATATCCTCAGCAAAGCTATTATCGGTAACGCGCAACTCCTCTATCTTGCGTACCGCATGCATCACCGTTGTGTGATCGCGGCCACCAAATTTACGACCGATTTCTGGTAAGGAGCGAGATGTCAATTGCTTTGAAAGGTACATTGCTACCTGGCGAGGTCGGGCAACCGCCCGGGCGCGACGCGAGGAATACATTTCCGACTGCCGTATGTTGTAGTGTTCGGCAACTCTCTTTTGAATCTCTTCGATTGTTACTCGCCGATCATTTGCGCGAAGTATATCGTGTAAAACCTCTTGAGTTCCTTCAAGACTGACCGATCGGCCAACCAAATTCGCATACGCCACAATACGATTCAAGGCTCCCTCCAGCTCCCTTACATTGGAAGTTATTTTGTGTGCCAAGAACTCCATGACCTTTGGGGGTATTTCCGCCTCAAGCTGCTCAGCTTTTACCTGTAATATTCCAAGCCGCAATTCGTAAGTCGTAGGGTGAATGTCAGCGACAAGGCCCCAGCCCAAGCGTGATTTCATTCTGTCTTCCATGCCCTCTAGATCATTTGGCGATTTGTCTGCAGAAATGATCACTTGATGGTTTTGGTCGACTAGCGCATTGAAGGTGTGAAAGAACTCCTCCTGCGTATTGTCTTTTCCAGCAATAAACTGGACATCATCAATCATTAAAACATCAACACTTCTGAATTGTTCTTTAAACGCCACTGTGTCTTTATATCGAAGTGCGCGTATGAACTGATACATAAATTTCTCAGCTGATAGATAAACGACACGACGTTTAGGGCTTCGCTTCCGTATATGCCAAGCGATTGCATGTAAAAGATGCGTTTTTCCAAGCCCAACGCCCCCGTATAAAAATAACGGATTAAAGGGAACTGTTGCCGCTTCGGCAACGCGTCGCGCGGCAGCAAACGCTAACTCGTTTGGCTTTCCAACAATGAAATTGTCGAAAGTAAATCGAGGGTCCAAGGGAGCACTAATGTCTGCTTGTCGTGCTTCAGTAACGGCCGCTGTTTTCATTGTTGCTGCCTGACTTTCTACTAGCTGAGCTGCAGCGCTACCCTCAAGCAGAATATCAACATTCTTAATTGAGGAATTCTCACTAGTCCACAGACTTAATAACCTCTCGCCATATTGTGCCTCCACCCAATCTCTCATAAATCGAGTTGGCACAGTTAGCTGAACAACCTCATCCGAGGTTCCGCTCAAAGTAAGTGGTTTCAGCCAGCTTCTGTAAGCGGCTTCTCCATATTCAGCTCGCAGTCGGCTTCGAATTCGAGCCCATTGCGCAGGCAAAGATTCTGACATCTACTGTGTATCCCCAACAGACCCGTAGGCCCCGAAATGACGACCCGTTCGTCAGGGAATGGTCGGACTGACACCACATACATCCGCAAAGAAGATGTAATTACGCGGTTGTGAGAACATGGTAACCTCATAATTAGAGTGCTGTGTGGTGATATATGATACATTGTGACGCGACCATGCCCATCTGCACCCTAACAACCTTCTGAACTCTCTAAACGTGTTACTTCTCTGTTTATCTAAACCTCAACACAAACCAAAAATTATAACTTTCAAGGCTCTCACGCTCACTGACCTCCCTGAAGGACAGAACCGACACTGTAAACACCGCCCAAATGCACTGCAATGGGTTTCATCTGTAAATAGGCAAAGAATCTAAAATAAAGTTGTTGACAAACTCACGACTGCCAGAATGGGTTGCTTTTAGTCTTCCAGGAGCGAAAAAAAGGCGAGTTGGTTAGACAGTTTCGAAGAAAAATAGCTTATACACGCCATGGTCTTCCGATGTTGGGTCCGACTCGGTTATAAAACTGCTAGGAATTTTTTTAGATTTCGAGATTACGAATACGTTTGTTTAACCGCGATAACTTTCGCGCAACCGTATTTTTACGAAGTATACCCTTGCTTACACCACGATGCATTTCCGGCATAGCCAACTTTAGGGCTTTCGAAGCGTCACCTTTATTACCACTGAGAATTGCTTCCTCGACCTTCCGGACAAATGTACGTATCCGATTAACCCGCGCGCTGTTTCTCGCACTTTTTTTTGCGGCTTGGCGCACCCGTTTTTTTACAGAAGCTGTTGTTGCCATGATGTGTTTTTGCAATTGCTGTTATAAAAGTGTTTCAAACGATTGCGGCTTATAGACCGCTGACCGCGTGCCGTCAAGCGCTTCGAGTTATGGCAAATTCTCAAGCCATTTCTTCAAGGCTTATGGTTAAGTCAGCAATCTTTAAACTTAGGTTTGCGCTTCGCAACAAATGCGCTCATTCCCTCTTTTTGATCTTTGGTTGCAAATGTTGAGTGAAATGCCCTGCGCTCAAATAACAGCCCCTCTGCTAAAGTAGTTTCAAAGGCACGATTCACTGACTCTTTAGCCAAAATAGCTATTGGTAGGGACATTGATGCGATCTTTTCCGCGGTTTTAACGGCTTCAGAAAGCAAATCTTCCGAGGGTACAATACGACTCACCAAACCTGCACGCTCTGCCTCCTGCGCATCCATCATGCGTCCTGTCAAGCACATCTCCATTGTCTTTGACTTCCCGATAGCACGGGCTAGCCGTTGAGTTCCTCCGGCACCCGGTATTGCGCCTATCGTGATTTCAGGTTGGCCAAACTTTGCACTTTCGTCCGCGAGGATGAAGTCGCACATCATTGCTAATTCACATCCGCCACCTAACGCGTATCCAGAGACAGCGGCAATGATAGGTTTTCGGCAGCTTGCTACTCGTTCCCAACCTCTGGTTATGAAGTCAGCCAAATAGACATCTATAAAGCCTTTGTCTTGCATCTCTTTAATATCGGCGCCCGCAGCGAATATTTTATTACCGCCTGTGAGCACCATCGATCTTATGGATTGATCATCTTCAAATTCGTCAATTGAGATACATAATTGGTCAATCAAATCGGCACACAATGCATTCATTGCATCGGGCCTGTTGAGCGTAATAATGCCTACCGGTCCCCGCGTTGTTGTAACAATATGTTCGTAAGACATTTCTATTGATTTCCTCTGACGCTAACTTGGGCAGTGTTAAAGGTTACGTGTTGGGCTAACTTTTATTCTATCATCCAAAATCGTGGATAATTATTTGTCCGGTGTTAAAGTAAAACGAACAGAAAGGTTTCCGTCTTGGCCGTAACACTCAATATGAAGGCGTTCGCCATCTCTCTCAAATATGCTATTACCGATCTTTTTCCAGCCAAGCTCGGGTAGTGTTGAATTGTAGAATTGAGTAACTTGAGCTCTCGATGATTGGCCAAAAGCTGTTTCTTCGATTATGCGGCCACTTGGGGTGTCAAACATAAAGTCTTTATTCTTTTGAGGATTGAGACCCGCCATTAGGGGAATGTCTTCAAACCCGGGTAGGAAAGCACCAGGGTTCGCATGTGCATTTAATGCACTCAACATCGATATAAATCCAAGCATTACAAACACTTTTTGAGTCATATTTCTTACGTTTACCGTTGGCACTTTGGACAATAAAAAGTAGAGCGCCCTGATTGGACAATTCGCTTAATAACTCTCTCACAATACAAGGTTCTATCACGCCTGCAGCAAATGGAACGACATTTTTCCCCTGCTCGGCCATACACAGCCCATTGGGTCTGGAAGTAGCCAAGATTTCCGTCGGTCCCAGCAAAATCTTTAAGGCTAGATCCTCCGGCAGTAATTGCGGCATGTAGGACATCTTTGATTGCTGTTACGAGCCTCTTCGATCGCTTGCCGGGGATGTTATGCGCAACCCTTCTGGGCGATATGCGTGCCTTGAATAGTGCTTCACACGCATAAATATTTCCAAGTCCAGCAACAATTTTCTGGTCAAGTAGTGCAGTTTTTATGGGTATCTTGCGTCCGCTCAACTTGTTGTTGAAACTTATTACATCAAATTCATCGGTAAGTGGTTCGGGCCCTAAATGACTTATCATGGGGTGCTCGTCATAAATGCTGGCTGGAAATAGATCCATAAAGCCAAACCGCCGGGGGTCACAATATCGGATTGTGACCCCTTTCTCGGTTATAAATTCGATATGATCATGACGTCCTGCTGGGGGGACATCGTTGGGGTAAATTGTTATTCGTCCTGACATACCAAGGTGGATCATCAAGACAAAGCCGCCCTCAAGGTGTATCAATATAAATTTTGCGCGTCGGCGCACCATTTTTACAATTTTTCCTGATAAAGTAGATACAAAATTTGTGGGAAGGGGAAACCTCAAATCCTTGCGCCTTTGCTTGATACCAACTAACCTCTGTCCCTCAAGAGCTGGCTTGAGTCCGGCACACACAGTTTCAACCTCGGGTAATTCTGGCATAATTGCTTTTCTAGCAAAACTGAAGCCGGTAGGCTATCGTTCCATTTAATGGTATTTATTTTTTAAAAGATTTGCGGCGGATCATGCACAAAACTCGAGATATGACTTCATTTGGCTATCGTGATGTCCCTCTAGAGGACAAAACCAGACTGGTCAGGTCCGTCTTCAATTCTGTAGCGCCTCGTTACGATTTGATGAATGACCTGATGTCTGGGGGCTTACATCGGCTTTGGAAGAATGCGCTCATTGATTGGCTCCGTCCCTCTTCATCGATGACGCTTTTGGATGTTGCGGGCGGCACTGGGGATATTGCAAGGCGTTTTAAATCGGCCGGTGGGGGAAATGTGACAGTATGTGACATAAATGAAAGCATGCTCAACATAGGTCGTGATAGGTCGTTGAATCATGGATTCCTAACCGGATGTGATTGGTGTGTTGGCGACGCGGAACAACTGCCGGTCAAAGACAGAAGCACAGATTCCTATACGGTAGCATTTGGGCTCAGGAATGTTACCCGACTAGATATGGCACTTCGGGAGGCACGGAGGGTGCTGAAACCAGGCGGCCATTTACTTTGCCTAGAGTTTAGTCATGTTACGTTGCCTTGGCTAGCCAACCTTTATGACATGTACTCTTTTAACGTTTTGCCGACCCTTGGAAGATGGGTAGCAAAAGACGCCGAATCCTACAGATATTTAGTAGAGAGTATCCGCCGTTTTCCAACCCAATCAGAACTTGCACTTATGATGGAGGGTGCAGGGTTTTGTGGCGTCGAATGGCGCGATCTGTCTAGTGGAGTGGTCGCCTTGCATTCCGCTTGGCGAGTTTAAAAACTTGTTGAAATGATGTTAAGATCGTTTGTGAATTGTTTTCGTTTGATTCGTGTTCTAGGCGTACTCGGTCGGTACAATGTTTTGCCGTCTTCAGAGAGACAATCAATTTTCGTGCGGGCTGTTCTTTTTTTGTTTCGACGTAGGGACCACCCCGGCGGGCTCGGCCATCGTTTGGCCGAGGCCCTTCAGGAACTAGGGCCGAGTTTTGTGAAATTTGGGCAAACATTAGCCGTTCGCTCGGATCTTATTGGTGATAAGGCTGCGGACGATCTTGCCCTCTTACAAGACAGTATGCCGGCATTTGATGGCTCGCTAGCAATAGAAACTTTAGAGCGAGAGTTGGGTGATAAAGTTGAGAAAATTTTTAGTCACTTTAATCCTAAACCAGTAGCTGCAGCATCGATAGCGCAGGTTCATTCAGCGAAGACGGTAGACGGACAATTGGTCGCTGTTAAAATCTTGCGACCTGATGTCGAGGCGGCTTTTGCTAAAGATCTAGATCTATTCATTTGGTTAGCCAACGCCGTTGAAACGATGCTGCCGAATTTTGCTCGCTACAAGCCAAAGGCAGTTGTAAATCAGTTTAAGGACATAGTGCATACCGAATTGGACCTAAGGTTAGAGGCCGCTTCAGCCTCGGAATTAGCGTTAGCTACAGCAGGCGATGTTGGATTCAAGGTGCCTGAAGTGGATTGGAATCGCACTAGTGAACGAGTGCTTACCATCGAGTGGATTGACGGTATTCGCATTGATGATGTAGAGCAAATCAGCCAGTTAGGTCTTGATCGCCGCGAGATTTTAAAGACTTCTGCCGGTGTTTTTTTTCAACAGGTGTTTCGAGATGGTTTTTTTCATGGGGATAT